>SLDH01000034.1 GCA_007125415.1 Roseovarius sp. | reverse complement strand
TCGACAACGCATCGATCATCGCCGTGGGTTTCGGGATTACCGATGCGGTGATCGGGCTCACGCTGGTGGCGATCGGCACCTCGCTGCCCGAGCTTGCGACAACGGTCATGGCCGCCCTGCGCAAACGGGCCGAGGTGGCCATCGGCAATGTGCTCGGCTCCAACATGTTCAACCTGCTGGCCATCATCGGGCTGACCACGCTGGTGGGGCCGATCCCGGTTGATTCCGGTTTCCTGCGTTTCGATTTGTGGGTGATGCTGGCGGCCTCTCTGCTGCTGGTGCCCTTCGTGTTTCTGAAACTGTCGATGGGCCGGGTCTGGGGTGTCGCCTTGACGGTGCTCTATCTGGTCTATCTTGTGATCGTTCTCAATTGAGCGGAGGGATCACATGACGAGAGCCCTGGTGACGGGTGCCGCCCGCCGCATCGGCCGCGCGATGGCTGTCGGACTGGCCCGGCGCGGCCATGACGTGGCGGTGCATTATGCCGGCTCTGCCGAGGCGGCGGCGGAGGTTGTGGCCGAGATCGAGGCGCTGGGGCGTCGTGCCGTCGCCCTGCAGGCGGACCTGCTGACCGAGGCCGACATGCAGGCCCTTCTGCCGCGCGCGGCCCGTGCGCTGGGCGGGCCGATCACGGTGCTGATCAACAACGCCTCGATCTTCGAGCGCGATCTCATCCATGATGCCACCCGCGAAAGCTGGGACCGCGCCTTCGAGAGCAATCTGCGCGCACCGTTCGTGCTCACACAGGCTTTTGCCGCGCAGGTGCCCGAGCCGGTGATCGACGCAGGCGGCGAGCCGGTGGCGCAGGGGCTGGTGATCAACATGATCGACCAGCGCGTGCACAAGCTGACCCCGGATTTCATGAGCTATACGCTGGCGAAATCCGCGCTCTGGACCTTCACCCGGACCGCCGCGCGCGCGCTCACCTCGCGGGCGCGCGTCAATGCCATCGGCCCCGGGCCGACCCTGCAGGGCGCGAACCAGACGGCGGCCCAGTTCCGGCGTCAGCGCGAGACATCGATCCTCGGCCGGGGGGCGGATCTTGATGACATTGTGGGGGCCATGGCGTATTTTCTCGATGCGAAGGCCGTCACCGGGCAGATGCTATGTGTCGATGGCGGCCAGCACCTTGCCTGGCAAACCCCGGACGTCACGGATGTGGAGTAAAAGATACGCTCCCGATTGACTTTTGCACCGCGGCGCAAATTGTCACGAATTCGTTACGAAAGTCCTAATGTTATCAAGGCATTGCCGAGGGTGAGGTTTTAATTGTCGCAAAATCAATGGCTTGCAATACTGCCTAAAAATTAGGCAGATTAATGAAGCAGGCTGAAAACAACAGAAATTTCCGCTCTTCCAGAACTTATCTGCAAACTTGTCCACATCTTTCGTGGACAGGTTTCCTCTTGCGCCCGTGACGCTAAGATTGCAGCGACAAGAGAGAATCATGACCGGGAAAAGAGCGTCTGCGTGACCGAAAGCCATACTCACCCCACGGGCCACAGCGTCATCCACGCCTATCTGCGCACGCTCGATGGCTCGCCCGGTGTCTACCGGATGCTCGATGCCCAGGCGCGGGTGCTCTATGTGGGCAAGGCGCGCAACCTGAAGGCACGGGTCTCATCCTACGCGCGCGCCAGGGGGCATACGCCCCGTATCGCGCGAATGATTTCCGAGACCGCGTCGATGATGTTTCTGACCACCTCGACCGAGACCGAAGCGCTCCTGCTCGAGCAGAACCTGATCAAGCAACTCAAGCCCAAATTCAACGTGCTTCTGCGCGACGACAAGAGTTTTCCGAACATCCTCGTCACCAAGGCGCATGACTTTCCGATGATCAAGAAGCATCGTGGCGCCAAGCGCGAGAAGGGTTCCTATTACGGCCCCTTTGCCAGCGCCGGCGCCGTCAACCGGACGCTGGCACAGCTTCAGCGGGTCTTTCAGCTGCGCAACTGTTCCGATTCGATGTTCGAGACACGCACGCGCCCCTGTCTGCAATACCAGATCAAGCGCTGCACCGCGCCGTGTGTGGGCTACATTTCCAAGGAAGAGTATCGCGCGCAGGTGCGCGATGCGGAGCGCTATCTGTCGGGCAAGAGCACCGGGATTCAGGAAAAGCTCGCCGCGCAGATGCAGGCAGCCTCCGAGGCGATGGAGTTCGAGCGCGCCGCGGCCCTGCGGGACCGGATCAAGGCCCTCACGCAGGTGCAGACCGCGCAAGGCATCAACCCGCGCAGCGTGGATGAGGCGGATGTGATCGCGCTCCATCTCGAAAAGAGTCAGGCCTGTGTGCAGGTCTTCTTCATCCGCGCCGGACAGAACTGGGGCAACCGCGATTTCTATCCGCGGGTCGGCGCGGATGTGGAGGAGGCGGAGGTGCTGGAGGCGTTCATCGGCCAGTTCTATGACAACAAGGAGCCGCCACGGCAGCTGATCCTGTCACACCCGATCGAGAATGATGATCTGATGCAGGCCGCGCTGAGCGAGAAGCTGGGTCGGAAGGTGATGCTTCTGGTGCCGCAGAAGGGGGAGAAAGCGGAACTGATCGACAGCGCCCTGCGCAATGCGCGTGAAAGCCTCGCCAGGAAGATGGCCGAGACCGCGACACAGGGCAAGCTTCTGGGCGGCCTGGCAGAGGCGTTCGGGCTCGACGCGCCGCCCCAGCGCATCGAGGTCTATGACAACAGCCATATCCAGGGCAGCTTTGCGGTGGGCGCGATGATCGTGGCGGGGCCGGATGGCTTCATGAAGAACCATTACCGCAAGTTCAACATCAAGGGCGAAAACCTGACCCCCGGTGATGATTTCGGCATGATGAAAGAGGTGCTCACCCGGCGGTTCAAGCGGCTTCTGAAGGAGGATCCGGGCCGGGAGGAGGGCCAGTGGCCGGATCTGCTGCTGATCGACGGGGGCGCCGGGCAGGTCAGCGCCGTGGCGCAGATCATGCAGGAGCTGGGCGTTGCGGATATCCCCATGGTCGGCGTCGCCAAGGGGCTGGACCGCGATCAGGGCAAGGAGGAGTTCCACCGCGCCGGCCGGCCGGTCATGGCGCTGCGACACAATGATCCGGTGCTCTATTTCATCCAGCGCCTGCGCGACGAGGCGCATCGCTTTGCCATCGGCACGCACAGGGCGAAGCGGGCGAAGGCCGTTGGCGCCACGCCGCTTGACGATGTGCCGGGCGTCGGGGCTGCGCGCAAACGCGCCCTGCTGGCGCATTTCGGCTCCGCGAAGGCGGTCAGCCGCGCCGCGCTGGCGGATCTCAAGGCTGTGGACGGTGTATCCGACGCGCTGGCCCAGAAGATCTACGATCATTTCCATGAGACGGGGTGAGGCGGAATTCGTCACGAATTCCGGTCCCGGAAACGCTGTTTCCGGAACCATTTTCTTTGCAAGAAAATGGCCGTGGCCGCCGGACGCTATCTCTTTCCCCGGCGCGGCATCCGGGATAGACAGGAGACATGTTGTGGACAGTCCCGAACATCCTGACCCTGCTTCGCCTGCTCGCCGCACCGATGGTGGCGGTGATGTTTCTCTACTTCAACCGGCCCTGGGCGGACTGGTTCGCGCTTGTGCTTTTCGTGAGTGCGGCGGCCACCGACTGGTTCGACGGGTATCTGGCGCGGGCCTGGAAGCAGACCACGAAGCTCGGCACGATGCTCGATCCGATTGCCGACAAGGCCATGGTGGTGATCGCGCTGGCGGTGATTCTGGGCTATTCCTCCATGTCGCCATGGCTGGTGCTGCCGGTGACGATGATCCTTTTTCGCGAGGTCTTCGTTTCGGGTCTGCGGGAGTTTCTGGGCGATACTGCCGGCACGTTAAAGGTGACGCGGTTTGCCAAATGGAAGACCACGGCGCAGATGGTGGCGATTGCCGTGCTTTTTGCACAAGGGGTGTTCGAGCACTATTTTGCAAATGCGATAGAAGGCCTGGACGGCGAGATGATCGCCGCCGTGCTCGACGGACGGCTGGAGGACATGAAGGGTCTGAACTGGAAATATAACGGGATGATCTGGACCGGCCATGCGGGGCTCTGGCTCTTGTGGCTTGCAGCGGTGATGACCCTGCTGACCGGTGTCGATTATCTGCGCAAATCCATCCCCTATCTGAAGGAGACGCCCTGATGCAGGTGCTTTACTTCGCCTGGGTGCGCGAACGCATCGGCCTGCCGCGCGAAGAGGTCGAGAGTTCCGCGGCCACGGTCATGGACCTGGTCGAGGAGTTGCGCGCGCGCGAGCCGCGCTATGCCGCCGCCTTCGCAGATGTGACGGCGCTGCGGGTTGCGGTGGATCAGAGCCTTGTCGATTTCGACGCTCCCTTGTCGGGCGCGCGGGAGGTTGCCTTCTTTCCGCCGATGACGGGCGGGTGAGCATGGAGATCAGGGTTCAGCAACAGCCATTCGCCTTCGGGGCCGAGGCCGAGGCATTTGTCGCCCGGCAGGCGGGGATGGGGGCTGTGGTCACCTTTTCGGGCATCGTGCGGGATGTGGCCGCAGGGCTCGAGGTGATGGAGATCGAGCATTATCCGGGCATGACCGAAAATGCCCTGAGCGAGATCGGCCGCGAGGCGCAACGGCGCTGGCAGCTTGGGGATGTGCTGATCATTCACCGCTACGGGCCGATGCGCCCCGAGGAGATGATCATGATGGTCGCGACCAGCGCGCCGCATCGCAAGGACGCGTTCGCCGCGGCGGATTTTCTCATGGATTATCTCAAGTCCCGCGCGCCTTTCTGGAAAAAGGAAAAGACCCGTGCGGGCACCGGCTGGGTGGCGGCGCGGGAGGAGGATGAGCAGGCGCTCGAGCGTTGGACATCCGGCTGAGCGCCGGATTTCGGGTATTTTTGCCGAAAAGAAGCAGCAGGGTGCGCGAAAGGTCTTGCCGGGAGATCGAGGCCGGGGAGCGGCAATGGTCAGGGCGTGTCGGGCCTTTCGGACCACGGTCCGTGATGCAGGCCGGAGGCGCCGAGACGCTCGAAGCCGTGATGGCCGAAGACATCGCGCTGGGCCTGGATGATATTGGCCGTCCCGAAGCCCTGGCGCATGCTGTCATACCAGGAAAGGGCGGCGGCAAGGGCGGGCACCGCATGGCCGGCCGCCACCGCGGCGGCAACCGTGCTGCGCAGTGAGGGGACGGTGAGCGCGAGGATGCG
>SLDH01000281.1 GCA_007125415.1 Roseovarius sp. | reverse complement strand
TATGGAATATGACTTCGTGATTGTCGATGCCGGCTCGGCCGGGGGTGTGCCGGCCAACAGGCTCAGTGACGACGGACAGAACGGCGTTGTTCTTCTAGAAGCAGGACCATAGCAGAACGACAAAGCTCTGCCTCATGACACATGACAGCTTCCTCGACAAATTCGCGCGTTTGCGCGTCGATCAACCCAGGCCGGCGCGGCCCTCATTCCGTCACACAAGCCGGATCATGCACAGATCGCTGTGCCGTCTGGAAAGCGGCGAACGGCGAACGCTCTGTCTGAGCTTCTGGCGGTCCCAGCAGGATTCGAACCTGCGACCTCACGCTTCGGAGGCGTGCACTCTATCCAGCTGAGCTATGGGACCGCAATTTCCGCAGATCCGTGCAGAAAGAACGTGCCGGCATTTGGCCGACCACCGCCCCTATAACGAGGCCACGCCCATGCCGCAAGCGGCGAAATTCAGGCAAAAAGATCATGGGCAAGCTCGAGGGCCTCGATCAGCAAATCCACTTCCTCACGGGTGTTGTACATCCCGAAGGACGCGCGGCAGGTGGCATCGACACCCAGATGCGCCATCAGAGGCCCGGTGCAATGCTGCCCCGCACGCACCGCCACGCCCTTCTTGTCAAGGATCGTGCTGATGTCATGCGCATGCGCCGCGCCATCCATGGTGAATGAGAAAATCGCCGCCTTGCCCGGTGCAGTGCCCTGCACGGTGATCCAGTTCAACCCGTTGAGGCGATCCTGAGTGTAGCGGCCGAGATCCTCTTCATGCGCGGCGATGGCCTCCATCCCGACATTCATCATGTATTCCAGCGCCACACCGAGACCGATGGTCTGAACGATCCCCGGCGTGCCGGCCTCGAACTTCATGGGCGGGTCATTGTAGATGACCGCGTCGCGGCTGACCTCCTTTATCATGTCGCCCCCCCCCATGAAGGGGCGCATTTCCGCCATCCGGTCCTTGCGCACGTAAATCGCGCCGGAGCCGGAGGGGCCGTAGAGTTTGTGGCCGGTGATGGCGTAGAAATCGCATCCGAGCGCCTCGACATTCACAGGCCCGTGCACCGCCGCCTGCGAGCCATCCACCATCACCGCGATACCTCGTGCACGGGCGGCAGCGCAGATCGGCTTCACATCCACCTTGGTGCCCAGCACATTGCTGAGATGGGTGACAGCGATGAGCTTCGTTTTCGGTGTGATGGCATCGATCATGGCCTGCGGATCGAGCGCGCCGGTGCTGTCCACATCCACCCATTTGAGCACGACGCCCTGGCGCTCACGCAGGAAATGCCAGGGCACGATATTGGCGTGATGCTCCATCACCGAGAGCAGAATCTCATCGCCGGCCTGCAAGCGCGGCATGGCCCAGCCATAGGCGATCATGTTGATCCCTTCCGTGGTGCCGGAATTGAGTATTATCTGCTCCTCATCGCCCACGCCCAGAAAGCGCGCGACAATGCCGCGCACCGCCTCGTATTTCTCGGTGGCGATGGTCGAAAGTGTATGCAACCCGCGGTGCACATTGGCATATTCATGCGCATAGGCCTTGGTGACCGCATCGATCACCACCTGCGGCTTTTGCGCAGATGCGCCATTGTCGAGATAAACGAGAGGCTTGCCATTCACCTCGCGACTCAAGATGGGAAAATCGGCCCTGATCCTGGCGACGTCATACACTTCCTGTCCCTCCCATGATAACGGCCCCCAGCACAGTCAATATGATCGAAAGCCCCACGGCAATCGCGACAAGAGCCAGCACCATGACACCTAGAGCCTTGAGGAGATTATCAAACCCATGAGCGCGGTCGATGAAGGCCGCGAGAATGTAGATGCCATAGACCGATCCGGCGAACACCAAAAGCGCACTGAGCGACAGCGACACCAATGAAAGGATCAGCACAGCGCCCTGAAAGAGCAGCCGCAGCACCTGAAGCCATGTGAGCAGGATCAGGATATCATCCAGCGTGGCCTCACCACCCATAGATTGACCGATCCATTTGAGCACGAAAACGGTGATCGTCAGCGACCCGAACAGAAAGATCGTGAACAGGATGGGCGACTGAAAGGCCTGGGGCACCATGCTGGACACTTCAGAAGACGGTGGCGAGAGTTGCAGGGAGACGGAATAGAGAATGGCGTTGAGAACGCACATCAAGGCCAGCGCCATCCACAGCCAGTCCCGCGGGGCGTTCATGTCGATCAGCCGGCCCGCGGCATCACGCGGAGCGCGGATCGTCTCGATCAGCAGATCCTGAAAGGGGCGTTTGCTCATCCGGTGTTCCATCCAGCCTCTCGCAGGTTAGATAGCCAGAACCAGAAGAAGACAACCAGCCAAATCGCTCCGACGATCCGTTCTTCCAGCCCCGGCCCGACAAACCCGGCGACGAGCCCATGCAACAGGATCAGCGGCGAAGATGCAAGAAACGCCCAGAAAAGCGCCATCCGCGCGGCATAGCCCGCAACAGGCCGGCGCAGCGCCCACATCACCCCCTGGCTCATCGCAGCGAGCAGATAGAAAAGCAATGGTGCGATGAAAAGCCACGCCATCAGCGAGGCCCCCAGCAACATGTTGAGTTCCTCGCCGGTCTCATGCGCCTGACGCGACAGCCCCGGCCATTGCGCGACAAACATGATCACGCAGCCTGCGATCAATATCACCAGCGCACGATCTTCTCGCGGACCAAGGGCCAGCAGGCGGCGCATGACAACCCGGGGGTGACGATAGGTGGCCACGATGTCATGTGTGACCGGCATCAGCCCCGCCTGCGAGCCAGCCAACCTTCGAGCCGGTCCAGAATATCCGCTCGCAGAATCTCGTCCTCCACCTCATCCACGGCCTCGGCCAGAAAGGCGATGGTCAGCAAATCCGTGGCCAGGCCATGCGGCACGCCGCGGGCGCGCAGATAGAAAAGCGCATCCTCGTCGATGGCACCTGAAGTGGAGCCATGCGAACAGGCCACATCATCGGCATAGATCTCAAGCTCGGGCTTGGCCAGAAACTGGCTGTCACCATCGAGCAAGAGTGCCTGGCTGATCTGGTAGCCATCGGTTTTCTGTGCGCCGGGCTCGACCAGAATCTTGCCCTGAAACACGCCGGTCGCGCCGTTGCGCAGAACCTTCTTGAACACCTGACGGCTCTCGCAGCGTTCGGCATCATGGGTAATGAAAACCGTATCGTCCTGGTGAAAATCGCCATCCCCCATCGCGGCACCGGCCACATGGGCGATGGCATCATCGCCGGTCAGTTCGATCACCATCTCATTGCGCGTCATCACGCCATTCGCGGTCAGGGTGAAGGATTTGAAGCTGCTCTCCTCACCGAGCCGGGCAAACACATGTGTCGCCACATGGCACTCATGGTGACGCCCTTGTTTACGCACATGGTGCAATGTCGCACCATCGGCGATCTCGGTCTCCAACACCGTGTTGAACCTTGCCGCTACCGGCCCGCTTTCCAGGAGAGTCAGTTCAGCATCCTTCTCCAGCTTGATCACATGGTGCAGCATCGCATCCGATGTGGTGGCACGATGCTGATAGATCAGATGAAGGGGCTTGGGTGCCTTGCCGGTGACATGGATCAGGAGGCCATCCCCGGCCATGGCCGTGTTCAATGTGGCCAGCGGGCGCGCCACGGGCGTCTGTCCACGCTGCTCGAGAAGCCCATAGAGGTCCTTGGCCCAGTGGATATCGGCCCTGCCCGCCTCGGACAGCCGATCTATCGTAACCCCTTCAAGCGCCAGATCATCGCTTTGCTCGGCGTCGAAGACCCCATCGACGAACACGATCTTCAGCCGGTCGACAGCGCCGAACATTTCAGGCTCATCGCTGGTGTCATAGAGCGCCGCTTGGGGGCCCTCCGGCTGCACGAGAGTATCGGGCCGGGTGAATTTCCAGTATTCGTCACGCCTGTGGGGCAAGCCCATGGAGATCAGCCGGGACACGGCGTCCTCACGGGCCGCCTTCGCCCAGACGCCGCTTTGCGGCATCTCCATCGCAGCGAGGCGCGCTTGGGTTGCATTCTGCTTCACATCGGGCAAGGCCATCACGCGACCTCCGCGATGATATCCGCATAGCCGTTCTGCTCGACCTCAAGCGCCAGTTCCGGACCGCCGCTCTTGATGATCCGTCCATCGGACATGATATGCACCACGTCCGGGACGATATGATCCAGCAGCCGCTGATAATGGGTAATCACCAGAAAGCCGCGCCCTTGCCCGCGCAGCGCGTTGACCCCATCCGCCACCAGCTTCATCGCATCCACATCGAGGCCGGAATCCGTCTCGTCGAGAATGCACATCTTCGGCTCGAGCATGGCCATCTGCAAAATCTCGTTGCGCTTCTTCTCGCCGCCCGAAAACCCGACATTCACCGGGCGCTTGAGCATGTCGGCGTCGATCTTCAGATCCTTCGCCTTCTCGCGGATCAGCTTGAGAAAATCCGTGGCGCTCATTTCCTCCTGCCCGCGCGCCTTGCGCTGCGCGTTCACTGCCGTGCGCAAGAAGGTCATGTTCCCCACGCCCGGAATTTCGACAGGATACTGGAAGGCCAGAAAGAGGCCCGCGGCCGCCCGCTCTTCCGGCTCCATCTCCAGGAGATCGACACCGTCCAGCGTCGCCGTGCCGGCGGTCACCTCGTAGCCATCCTTGCCTGACAAGACGTAGGACAAGGTGGATTTGCCCGAGCCGTTCGGGCCCATGATAGCGTGGACCTTGCCCGCTTCGACGCAGAGATCGACCCCTTTCAGGATCGCCTTGTCCTCTTCTTCAAGATCAACGTGCAGGTTCTTGATTTCAAGCATTATTCTTCCTCATTCATTGCCCGGAACATTTCAAGGGCGCGTCATCATTGCAATTATCTCCAGCAGGTTTTCCGCCGGCACGGGCATCGGCGTCACCTCGAATCTGGCCAGACGACCGGTAAGTTCGGGGGTGCCGATGAATTTCTCGATGCGGTGATATTGCTTGCGTCTGGGGTAGTCATCGACCAGCACCGTGACCGGCCGCTTGCTGCGCAGGGCCGCCGCCATCGCACAGCCGGTCCGGAAACGGCCATCCACCAGAACGACATCCGGCTGGCGAAAGCCCGGCCTGTCCCAGACGGCAAGAGGATAGTGCGCATATCGTTGCCAGCCCTCATCGGTCGCGGGATATCCCCACTCCTTCGTCCGGCCGATATCGGCCCAGATCACCTCGACCGATGTGCCCGGCGCAGGACCGGCATGGGCGAGCCAGCCCTCCATCATCCGAGCCCAGGCGGCATCGCTTTCGACCGCGAAAACCAGCTTTCCGGGCATCTCGGATGCCATCACCGTCGAGCCGCCACTGCCGTATTCAAGGATTACCTCGGCGGCCTGATAGGCCGCGCGCAACGCCGCGCCTTCCGCCTCGGGCATGGTCAGTTCGGGCCGGGTGAGTGCCACTTCACTCATGACAGCACAACAGCGGTGCCGGTCGCCGTCACCATCACCATCGAGTGGCCCACACCCTCGCAATCAAGATCGACGCCAACCACCGCATCCGCACCCAGCCGTGCCGCGCGCTGTTGCATTTCCCTCAATGCCGTCGCACGCGCCTCCTGAACCTCGCCTTCATAGCCCCCCGCCCCGCCACCGAAGAAATCGGTAACCGAGGAGACCATGTCGGCAATCACATTGGTCCCGATGATGGCCTCGCCCACGACAATGCCCTTGTAGGCCGATATGGTACGGCCTTCGATGAAAGGGGTGGTCGTTACGATCATGGCATCCATCCCGCAGATCAGAACTTCGATTGAGTTTGGCGAATTTCCGGGAGGTCAGCCCACCGAGCCTTCCAGCGAAATCGCCACAAGCTGCTGTGCTTCCATGGCGAACTCCATCGGCAGGGCCTGCAACACATCGCGGCAAAAGCCATTCACGACAAGCGCAACAGCCTCTTCCTCGTCCATACCACGGGCCCGGCAATAAAAGAGTTGCTCGTCGTCCACCTTAGAGGTCGTCGCCTCATGCTCCACGCGCGACGAGTTGTTCTTCACCTCGATATAGGGTACCGTATGCGCTCCGCATTTGTCACCGATGAGCAGGCTGTCGCATTGCGTGTAATTGCGGCTGTTCTTGGCCTTGGGATGCATGGAGACAAGCCCGCGATAGGTGTTCTGCGCGCGGCCCGCGCTGATCCCTTTCGAGACAATCCGGCTCTTGGTGTTCTTGCCCAGATGGATCATCTTCGTGCCGGTATCGGCCTGTTGCATGTTGTTGGTGATGGCGATCGAATAGAATTCGCCTTGGCTGTCATCGCCGCGCAGGATGCAGGACGGATATTTCCACGTCACCGAAGAGCCTGTCTCCACCTGCGTCCACATCACCTTGGAGCGGTCGCCCCGGCAGTCGGCGCGTTTGGTCACGAAATTGTAGATACCGCCCTTGCCGTTCTCATCGCCGGGATACCAGTTCTGGACGGTGGAATACTTCACCTCGGCATCTTCCTCGGCGATGATCTCCACCACCGCCGCATGCAACTGAGCCTCATCGCGCTGTGGCGCGGTGCAGCCTTCGAGATAGCTCACATAAGAGCCCTTGTCGGCAATGATCAACGTCCGCTCGAACTGGCCGGTATTTTCGGCATTGATCCGGAAATAGGTCGAAAGTTCCATCGGGCAGCGCACCCCCGGCGGGATATAGACGAACGATCCGTCCGAGAAGACAGCGCTGTTCAGCGTCGCGTAGAAATTGTCCGACACCGGCACGACCGAGCCGAGGTATTTCTTCACAAGCTCCGGATGCTCCTTGATGGCTTCCGAGATGGAGCAGAAGATCACGCCCGCCTTCTTCAACTCGGCCTGGAACGTGGTGCCGACCGACACGCTGTCGAACACCGCATCCACAGCCACCTTCCGGCCCTCCGCCGGCGCATCCTCGGCCCCTTCGACACCGGCCAGGATCATCTGTTCCTTGAGTGGAATCCCCAGTTTCTCATAGGTCTCGAGCAGTTTTGGGTCCACTTCATCAAGAGATTTCGGCTTCACCTCCATGCTCTTGGGGCGCGCATAGTAATATTGCTCCTGAAAGTTGATCTCCGGATAGTCGACCATCGCCCAATCCGGCTCCTTCTTCTCGAGCCAGCGGCGATAGGCAGCGAGGCGCCAGTCGGTCATCCACTCGGGCTCTTCGTTCTTCTCGGAGATCAGCTTCACGATGTCTTCATTGAGCCCGAGAGGGGCATACTCCATCTCGATATCCGTGTTCCAGCCGTGCTTGTAGGTGCTGACATCGCGCACGGCCTCCACAGTCTGCTGGTCCACGCCATCCTTGACCTGACTGTCATCCAATGCCGCCATCTTGATCTCCCGTCATTTCACGCCGCCCGTGCGCGATGTTTCTCTTTCGCCCTCAGCCACGCCTCGGCGAAGCGCCTGATCTCGTCTTCCGTCGTCTCATGCCCCAGCGACACCCGGATCGCGCTGGCCGCTTGCGCCTCATCGAAGCCCATGGCCCTCAACACCCGGCTAGGCTGAACCTTGCCGCTCGAACAGGCCGAGCCCGCCGAGATGGCGAACCCCGCCAGATCCATCTGCATCACCTGCGTCTCGCCCTTCCATCCCGCCGTGATCAGGCAGGAGGTGTTCGGGAGCCGCGCCTCTGCATTCCCGACAAAAATAGTCTCCGGGGCGGAATCCTCAATGGTCAATTCTAGAATGTTTCTAAGTTTTTTGATCTCGTCCCAGAGGCCGGCCTCAAGATCCCGCATGGCGGCCCGGATCGCGGCACCGAATCCCGCAATGGCAGCGACATTCTGCGTCCCCGCACGGCGGCCCATTTCCTGCCCGCCGCCCCGCGCCAGCGGGTCGATCTCGACGCCCTGCCGCAAGATCAGCGCGCCCACGCCTTTGGGCCCCCCCAGTTTATGCGCCGACAGGATAGCCATCTCCGCACCCGACCACGCAAAGGAAAAGGGCACGCGGCCGATGGCCTGCGTCACATCCAGCAGCAAAAGCGCCCCCGCCCGCTCGGCAGCCGTCGGCACCGGGCTGATCACCCCGGTCTCCGAATTGGCAAGCCCCATCGCCTGCAACGGCGGACCTTCCCCGCCGCGCTGGGCCCAAAGCGCATCATGCGCGGTCGGATCGACCTCGGCCGTATAACCGCGCATCACCTGCGCCGCCCCGGTTGCGCCAGAGGTGAAGATCACCTCTTGCGGCAAACATCCCAACGCCGCCGCAACCTCGTCGCGCGCATGCTCCACGAGTTTCTTGGCGGCGCGCCCCTCTGCATGAACGCTCGAGGGGTTGCCCACCACATCCAGCGCCGCGATCATCGCGGCCCGAGATTCAGGGCGCAGCGGCGCGGTGGCGTTATGATCGAGATAGATCCGGCTCATCGCATACACCGGGCCGGGCGTTCCGCGCCACCCTGGTCTTCTTCTTGGCAGAAATACCCAAAACGCGGAAAATTCGCAGAAAACTCTGCACCCCCAGCCGCCAGAACCGCAACGGATATGCCGCAGACACGCCGGCTCATTCTTCGTCAACAACGGCGAAAAGATGCGGCACCGCCGGGCAGGGTGCCATGGCGTTCTCCACAATATCGCTCAGACGCACCTGATGCAGATAGACATAGACATGCGCACTCAATCCTTCCCAGAGCCTGTTGCTCATGCTCTGTGCCCGCGATCCGCTCGTGCCGCCCGATGCACCGGCCCCCTTGTGCAGCGCGTCCACCGTCTCATCCACCGCAGCCAGAATCTCGGCCGCGCGAATGTCCGCCGCCGGCCGGGCGAGGCGGTATCCCCCCCCGGGCCCGCGCACGGAGGAGACGAGATTGGCGCGCCGCAGCTTCACGAAGAGCTGTTCGAGATAGGGCAACGAAATATCCTGCCGCCGAGCCACGTCTCCCAGGGTGACAAGCCCCTCCTCGGCATGGAGCGCTATATCGACAAGGGCAACCATGGCATAGCGGCCTTTGGTGCTGAGTTTCATGGGTTTTCCCCTGCCAATTCCCTGCGAACCGATTGACCTGAGCAGATCAAGGTCTTATCTCGCGTCAGGCCGGCGCTCCCGGCCAAAGTTTAGAAGAATTCTAAGTCGGCCGGACGCTTTCGTCAAGAAAGCCTTCCAGCCGCAGGACAGGGAACAGATCGCGCAATGCCAGAGGTGATATTTGCAGGGCCAGAGGGCCGACTTGAAGGGCGTTACCACCCGCAACGCGAACGCGACGCCCCGATTGCCATCGTCCTGCATCCGCATCCCCAGTTTGGCGGCACGATGAACAACAAGGTCGTCTACAACCTGCACTACGCCTTTTACAATATGGGCTTCACGGTGCTCAGGTTCAATTTCCGGGGAGTCGGACGCAGCCAGGGCGAGTATGATCAGGGTGTGGGCGAGTTGAGCGATGCCGCCTCGGCTCTGGATTACCTGCAATCCATGAACAACAATTCCAAACACTGCTGGGTTGCCGGGTTCAGTTTCGGGGCTTGGATCGGCATGCAGCTCCTGATGCGCCGGCCCGAGATCACCGGCTTCATTTCTGTCTCACCTCCCGCGAACATGTACGATTTCTCGTTTCTGGCGCCCTGCCCTTCGTCGGGTCTGATCATCAACGGCACGAAAGACCGGGTTGCCCCACCGGCCGACACGATCTCGCTGGTCAACAAGCTGCATGAACAACAGGGCATCACCATCACCCACCAGCAGATCGAGGGATCCGGGCATTTCTTCGAAGAGCCTTACATGGGCACGATGATCGAAACGGTCAGCGATTACGTGAAGCGCCGCCTGACAGAGAACACGAGGTAGGCCGCATGGGTGTTGTCGAAGATCTGGCGGATGAGCTGGCGCAGGATGTGATCAAGGCAATCGACACGACCGGCAACGAGGAACTGGTGAACGAGATCGCCCTCGTGCTCGGTGCCACATCGCAGACGGCGGAGGAGGCCTTTCTGACCGCCGTCCGGGTGCGCCGCGCCAATATCAAGGCGCGGGCGCTGCTGCTCTCGAAGCTCAGGCGCTTCAAGGCCGACAGCGAAAGCAAGGGCGATACCGGCAGTTGACCGCCCTTGCCGCCGAGAGGTTTATTCGTCGAGCATCGCCTCGATCGAGATCACCACATCCACTTCATCCGACACGTGGGGCGCGAACATCCCGAGGTCGAAATCGGAGCGCAGCAGCGTTGTGGTGGCATCAAAACCCAGCCAGGGCTTCCCGGCCATCGGATGCATGTCCGCCTTGTTGAGTTTCGCATCCAGCGTGACCGACCGGGTAACGTCGTTCATGGTCAGATCGCCGGTGATCATCGCCGTGTCCTCGCCGGTCACCTCGATGGCGGTGGAGGTGAAGGTGATCATGTCGTCTTCAGTGGCCCCGAAGAAGTCATCCCCCATGAAATGCTCGAATCGTTCCTCCCAGCCCGTGAACATCGACTTCACCGGCATCGAGACAGTCACGCTTGACGCGGCGGGGTCCTGTTCATCGAACATGATTTCACCGTTGAAGCCGGAGAACATGTTGTAGGTCGTGGAAAAACCGAGGTGGTCGTAACTGAACATGATCTGGCTGTGGCTGGCATCGAGCGTATATTTTTCGGGCGCCGCAAGCGCAGTGGTTGCGGCCATCGCAAGAGCGGCGGTGGCAGTGGCGAAATACTTCATGATGAACTCCTCTGTCATGACGGATCGTCGCCTGTAGATTGACCCGCAGAGCCTGTGAGGCAAGTCCGCATTCTTCCACAACCGCTGTTGAGCGGTTAACAGCCACGGAGATCTGTGCTGCTCAGCCGGCCTCGGAAAAGGCCTCACGCAGCGCTTTCTCGGTCTGAGGGTCCATCAGGGGCAGGACGAGTTGCACCCGGCCATCGGATGAACGCGCGGTCATGGTCTTTTCGGAGAAGCTGACCTCGGCGAGGTCGTCAAAGCAAAGCGACAGGGTGCCCGACGGCTTCATGATGTGAAGTTCGCGTGCCTCGGGGTCGAGCCGGATTTCCGGATGTCGGAGCCGGTCCCGGGCCGAAAGGATGAACATCGCCCCCAGCGCCAGAAGACAGGCCGAGAAGAGCAGCTTGATCAGACGCATTGCAGCGTCTCCCATCTCGACCGGAATGACCCAGAGCCCGGCCGCCGAGACCAGAAGGACCGTTCCCAGAAAGATGCGCCCGCTTCGGTTGACCGCACTGGCTTCCTTCAGACTCTGGCGCAACGCCTTCGAGGCTTCGAGCTGGGGCGCGGCATCGGTGCTGGCAAACATGACTGATCTCCTGGCCTGCGTCAAATTCGTTTCAACCTCTACGAGAATAAGGGCCGGATCAGGGCACCCTCGCGGAGATAATCGGGCGCGCGGCCAAAAGTGGCCCGCGCCCCGGGTCTGCTCTTGTGACTTGGCGTATTTCGTCGTATGCGAGCGCTTCTTGCCGGAAAAGCATGAACCGCGCAGTCTCTCGTGGATGGGTCTCGGCAGGAGTAACGGCCCACCTTTGAAATGCGCCTTGATAGAAATGGAGTGCACATGCCCCTTTACGAGCATGTCTTTATCTCGCGTCAGGACCTGTCCAATACGCAGGCCGAGGCCCTTATCGAACATTTTGGCACCGTGCTGTCCGACAATGGCGGCAAGCTCGTCGAACACGAGTATTGGGGCGTCAAGACAATGGCCTACAAGATCAACAAGAACCGCAAGGGCCATTACGCCTATCTGCGCACTGATGCGCCAGCCGAAGCGGTGCAGGAAATGGAGCGTCTGATGCGCCTTCATGATGATGTGATGCGTATTCTGACCATCAAGGTCGACGCGCATGAGGAAGGCCCCTCTGTCCAGATGCAAAAGCGCGATGAGCGTGGCGAGCGCCGCGAACGGCGCCCCTGAGCCAGCCGAGATAAGGAGACAAGACCATGGCAACAAAACCGTTTTTTCGCCGTCGCAAGGTTTGCCCGTTCTCGGGTGAGAACGCGCCGAAGATCGACTACAAGGACACGAAGCTGCTGCAGCGCTATATCAGCGAACGCGGCAAGATCGTGCCGTCGCGCATCACTGCGGTCTCGGCCAAGAAGCAGCGTGAGCTGTCCCGCGCCATCAAGCGCGCGCGGTTTCTCGCCCTGCTGCCCTATGCCGTGAAGTAAGGAGAGACCGACATGCAAGTTATCCTTCTGGAACGTGTGGCCAAGCTGGGCCAAATGGGCGAGGTCGTCGAGGTGAAGCCGGGCTATGCGCGCAACTACCTGTTGCCGCAGGGCAAGGCGCTTTCCGCTTCCGAGCGCAACATCGCGGATTTCGAGGCGCGCAAGGCGCAGCTCGAAGCGCAGAATCTGGAAACGAAGAAAGAGGCCGAAGCGATGGCCGCCAAACTGGAAGGCCAGCAGTTCATCGTGATTCGCCAGGCATCGGACTCGGGCGCGCTCTACGGCTCCGTCTCCACCCGCGACGCGGCGGATGCGGCAACCGAAAACGGCTTTACCCTCGATCGCAAGCAAGTCGCGCTCGGCAGCCCGATCAAGGAGCTTGGCCTGCACGATGTGAGCGTCACGCTGCACCCCGAGGTTGATGCAACCATCATCCTGAACGTCGCCCGCTCGCCCGAAGAGGCTACCTTGCAGGCGTCGGGCAAGTCGATTCAGGAACTGGCCGCGGAAGAGGAAGAGGCAGCGGAGTTCGAAATCGCCGAACTGTTCGAGGATATCGGTTCTGCCGCGTCCGATGATGATCACCTCGACGAGGCGGTGTCGGACAGCAAAACGAATCGTGAAACCGACGAGGACAGCGCCAGAAGCTGACCTGCCCTGTCCTTGCAAGTGACACACCGCGCAGCGACGTCTGCGCGGTTTTTTCCTTCCCGAAACCCTTTGTCGCCTCGTATCTGTCGCAAAACTCGACAGAAACCCGCTTTGTTGTTATTCTCGTGTTCCGTGATCGTTGCAGATCGACACGATCTCTTCAAGGAGGCGCCCTTTGGGGTGAGATATGACAGCAACATGCAAGAGGTGCGGAAAGAGGCCTGACCGGCGCAGCCCTTCGGACAGGATGATCGAATGTTGCGGCGGATATGGGGTGATCGGAGCACCCGTTGAGAAACCATTTGCTGTGAGACCTGCCCATGGAACTGGTTGATCTCGCGGCCACGCCGCAGGGCCAAAGCGATTTCGTGAGATATCTCGCGCAGGTCTGTGATCAGACAGGCGTGGAATACGCCTCCTATGCGGCAGCCAGCCCTGTCAATGGCAAGGTGTTTGCCTTCACCACCTACCCCGATCGCTGGAAGCAACATTACATGCAACAGGAGTTGCACCTTGCCGATCCGACACTGCACACCGCCTCGCGCAGCATCGCCCCGGTAGACTGGAGCCGGCTGGAGCGCACGGAATCGTTCAACAGTGTTTTCGACCAGGCGCGTGATTTCGGCATCCCCGATGTGGGGCTGACGATCCCGATTCGCGGCCCCTATGGTGAAACCGGACTTTTCAGTGTCACCTCAAGCACCACACCTGAAGATTGGTTGAAACTCAGAAAGAGGATCATCGCCGATCTGCAACTTGCCGCCGTCTACATGCATGACCGCGTCATGAAGTCAGACCGACTGATCGATCTGCTGCGCTACCCTGCCCTTTCAAGACGGGAAATCGAGATACTTCAATGGGTTGCGGCGGGGAAAACTCAACAGGACATTGGCGATATCCTCTCGATATCGCCCCGCACCGTTGAGGTTCATCTCAGATCGAGTCGTGAGAAACTCAATGCGCTCTCGACCGCGCAGGCCGTCGGGCGCGCCATCAGCATGGGCCTGATTTCGCCTTCCTGAAAATCGCAGGGCCGGAAATGAACCACCCCATGACGGATTTGAAGGCACAATTGATCCTAAATACGGGATTTCCCTAATTATCCTAAATTTAGGACATGCTACAGTTCCAACCAGTAGCCTCGGACAATTACAAACGGCTCCTCGAACAATAGAAAATCTGGTTGGGAGAACGAAAATGATACTGGTGATCGACGCCCTGAACAGGCATCTGTTCGATGATGTTCTGGACGAAATGTTCAAGCTGCGCAAGCGAGTCTTTGCAGACCGCATGGGTTGGGACGTGACCGTAAGGAACGGTCGCGAAATGGATGAGTTCGATGAGTTGGATCCTGCATACATCGTTTGCCTTGATGACCGCCATCAGGTGACGGGCTGCGCCCGCCTGCTGCAGACGACAGGGCCGCACATGCTCTCGGATGTATTTTACGACATTCTCGATGGCGAGCCGCCGCTCCGCAGCGTCACGATCTGGGAGTCGACACGCTTCTGCGTGGACCGTGACAAGCTAACCAAAGGCAGGGCGCGCAATTCGGTCTCTTACGCGACCTGCGAACTGATGGCAGGCATCCTCGAATATGGCCGCGACAGTGGCATCCAGGATATCATCACGGTGATCGACCCGGTGATGGACCGTGTCATGAAACGCTCGGACAACGCTCCCTACGGCTATGTCGGCAAGACAGCCGATATGGGCAAGGTCAAGGCGCTGGCGGCCTTGTGCGACTGCACCGATGAACGGATCGCCAGGGTGCGCGCCTTTGCCGGTATCGAGGGGGACATATTTCTCGACGAGCAGGCCGTGCTCGAAGGGCGCAAGAGCGCCGGGATGGACAGTCTCGGGACCGAGCTTGAGACCTATTGCGACGCACAGATCGCCGCCGCAACCAGCCAACATGAACGCGCGGCAGCATTGGCCCTGCGCGAGGCCCTGACAGAGATGCTTCGTTCACGCCGGAATATCAACGCCTGACCCCCATCAGGTGAAGACCCGACGATCGGCAGTACGAAGTTGGGCCGCCCCCGGCAAGGGGCGGCCCATTTTAACTTCCCGCCACAGCCGCGCGATCAGAGATCATCAAGCGCCTCGACCGCCTTTTGCAACTCATCCTTGCTGATCTCTTTCTCGGTGGTGGTGATCTGAGCGAAGACGTGGTCGATGACCTTGTCCTCGAAGATCGGTGCGCGAAGCTGCTGTTGCATCTGCGGATTCTTCTGCACGAATTCGAAAAACTCGCGCTCCTGACCGGGATATTGACGGGCCTGCTCCATGACCGCCTGTGTCATCTCCGCATCGGTCACCTCGACCTCGGCTTTCTGACCCAGATCGGCCAGCAGCAGGCCAAGGCGCACACGCCGCTCAGCCAGTTGTGTATGCTCTTCCGTCGCCTCGATCTCGGGGTGATCGTGGCCTTCGACATCCGGGTTGTCATCGTGCCAGAGCTGATGCGCGATCTGTTTGGCTTCCACCTCGACCATCGTGGGGGGAAGCTCGAAATTCACCTTTGCGTCAAGCGCGTCCAGCAGGCCCCTCTTCATCACCGCGCGTGCAGCACCGGCATATTCGGCCTCGAGCCGCTCGCGGATCTGGCCCTTGAGCGCCTCAAGATCATCCGCCCCGTATTTCTGGGCCAGCGCATCATCTATCTCGGCCGCCACAGGCTCTTTCACGGCCTTGACCGTGCAATCGAACACGGCCTCCTTCCCGGCCAGATGTTCGGCCTGATACTCTTCGGGGAAGTTGACGGTAACCGCCTTTTCCTCGTCAACCTTCACGCCGACAAGCTGTTCCTCGAAACCGGGAATGAAGCTGTCGGACCCAAGAACCAGCGGGTAATCCTCCGCGCTGCCGCCATCGAATGCTTCACCGTCCACCTTGCCGACGAAATCGATCACGACCTGATCGCCATCCTTGGCCTTGCTGCCCTTCCGGCGGTCCTTGAAATCCTGAGCGCTCTGCGCGAGGTTTCCAAGGGCCTCATCGACGGCGGCATCATCCGCCTTCACCACCGGCTTCTCGAGCGACACATCCGACAGATCGACATCGGGAACATCCGGCAGCGCCTCGTAGGACATCTCGACATCCACGTCGTCGCCTTCTTTCCAGTCTTCGTTGATCATCCTGACCGCGGGTTCTCCGGCAGGCCGGTCGCCGCTATCGGCGAAATGCTGGGACATCGCCCCGTCCACCGCTTCCTGCATGGCCTCGCCCAGCACGCGCTGACCGAACTGCTTTTTCAGAAGCGGCAGAGGCACCTTGCCCTTGCGGAAACCCTTCATCTCGATATCGGGCTGCGCCTCCTTGAGCTTGTCCATGACTTTCGCGTCAAGCTCATCGGCGGTGAGTTTCATCGTGTAGCTGCGTTTCAGACCCTCGTTGAGGGTTTCGGTGACCTGCATTGTCGTCCTCTCATATGCATCGGGCCGCAGAGGCGTCTGCGGCGGTCAAAATCAGCGCCCTTCTAGAAAGCGCGCAATGCTGATGCAAGCAGATAAGCCGTCGGGAGAATCGCCGCAGACCCGACAGGCTTCACCCAGGTCTCGCAAAACCTTGATTGGTCGTAACAGAGGTTTCGGTCTAGACCGGAATGGCACCAGCAGTTTCGGAGTTGCCCTGTGAAGCCCGCCCTTGCCCTCGTCTTCGTCCTCAGCCTGCTCATCGCGCCACCGCTGCGCGCCGGGGAAAGCGTGGTCGTCGTCGAACTCTTTACCTCTCAGGGCTGCTCGAGCTGTCCGCCTGCGGATGCCTACCTGCGGGAACTGGCGGCACGTGAGGGTGTTCTGGCACTCGCTCTTCATGTGGATTACTGGGACTATATCGGCTGGCAGGACAGTTTCGGTCAGGCAGCCTGGTCGGATCGGCAACGCGCCTATGCCGAAATCGGCGGGCGCAACTGGGTTTACACGCCGCAGATGATCATCAACGGCACGGATGACGTGGCCGGAAGCCGCCCAGAGGATGTAGAGGTGCTGATCAGGGCGCATGGTGCGAAAGCCCCTGCCGTGACCCTGAATGCGCGGCGGATGGAGGATACCCTGCAGATCACCGCCCAGATCGCCGGCAAGAACACCGGCCAGATCAACGAAAGCGCCAGCAAAGGCGTTGGCGGACCATACCTTGTGCAGCTTTTCCGGTATCTGCCGCATCAGGAGGTGGAAATCAGCCGGGGCGAAAACGCAGGCCGCACACTCGGCTACACGAATATCGTGACCGGGATCGATCTGCTCGCCACCTGGGACGGGTGGAGCGCGCTTGCCATTGAGGCACCCATGGCGGGCAAGCAATCGGGCATGGTGATCATCCAGTCCCGCGGACCGGGGGCGATCATCGCAGCGACAGCGGTTGAATGAGCACCGGAGGCAGAGCAGGCCTCATCGCTGGTGCAGGTCAGGAAGAATGTTAAAATAAGATAAACAGATCAAACGCTTAGATGCCTCTTGGTGATTGACTGACCGCGCGCTCTCAACTATGGGTAAGGCCATGCTGGACGGCATGAATCACGGCCCCGGGTTTTTCCCGACGGGCCGTTTTTTCATGCCCTAGGCGAGAGCATTGTCGAGACATGAATGAGGCACGGACAC
>SLDH01000206.1 GCA_007125415.1 Roseovarius sp. | reverse complement strand
TCCCGGGGGGAGGGTCGGGCGCCGCCCGGGCTGGTCGCCCGGGCGAGACGATGGGTCAAGCGTGGCGCGCAACAGTCTCCCGTTTGAAGGGAGTGCCCGGCACTTTTCAGCAGCCTGCTAACGAAGCATACATGACGCTCTTGGGTCTCCAATGCCCCGTCCGTGCTCTGCGTTTGCAAGCAATCCGACCCGATCGATAAATGCGCGACCCTCTTGACCCCTCGGCGGCGGCGCTGCAGGGTCAGCCAGATTGACGGGAGGCGAAAGGAACGCCGATGGCACAGCAACACCTGGCGGAAACACGCGCCATCCTTGAAGACCTCATAGCCTTCCCCACCGTTTCGGACAGCAGCAATCTCGATCTGATCGTCTATCTGGCGAACCTGCTCGAAAGCGCGGGCGCGCGCGTTTCGCTCTTTCCAGATGAAACGGGCGCAAAGGCCAATCTCTTCGCCACGCTGGGGCCGGAACGCGATGGCGGGATCGTGCTCTCGGGGCATTCCGATGTCGTCCCCGTCGTCGAGCAGAACTGGGCGAGTGACCCTTTTGTCCTGCACGAAGCGGATGGCCGCCTGTATGGGCGCGGCGCGTGTGACATGAAGGGCTTTCTGGCCGCCACTGTCGCCATGGCGCCCGTGCTTGGCGAGGCGATAGAGGAGCGGCCGCTGCATTTCGCCTTCACCTATGACGAGGAGGTGGGTTGTTTTGGCGCGCGCGCGCTCATGGCGTCTCTCGAACAGCATGGCCTGCGCCCCAGCATGGCCATCGTGGGCGAACCCACGAACATGCGCATCATCGAGGGCCACAAGGGCTGCTTTGAATATTCGACCCGGTTTCACGGGCTTGCGGGCCACGGCTCAGCCCCTGATCGCGGGGTCAACGCAGTGGAATACGCGGCGCGCTACCTGGGGCGACTGATGGAACTGAAGGATGAGTTGCGCCTGCGCGCGCCCGCGGGCAGCCAGTTCGACCCGCCCTGGACCACGATCAATGTGGGTGCGCTGCATGGTGGCGTGGCCCATAACGTGATCGCCGCGGAGGCTCAGGTGGATTGGGAGATGCGCCCGGTGGAAGCTGCAGACGCGGATTATGTGAAACGCAGCCTGCAGCGCTACACGGAGGATGTGCTGCTCCCGGCCATGCAGGCGGTCGATCCCGAGGCGCGGATCGATCTCGACATCATCGGCGAGGTGGCCGGACTCGCCCCCACACACGAAAGCGAGGCGCGCGACGTTTTGATGGAACTCACAGGCGCCAACGATACCGACCTGGTCGCCTTCGGGACAGAGGCGGGCTTGTTTCAGGAGGCGGGCATGTCGGTTGTCGTCTGCGGCCCGGGCTCCATCGAGCAGGCGCATAAACCCGACGAATATGTGGAGATCACCCAGCTAGAGCAATGCCTGACCATGCTGGGCCGTCTGGCCGGCAAGCTGGTCGCCTGACCCGCACGGCGGGCCATATGAGCGCCTGCACCCCCGGTCAAAGCCGCCGGAACGTCAGATAATGCGGCACCCGACCCTCGCGGAGCGCCTTTTGCTCGTAGCGGGTCGACGTCCAGTCCGGCCAGGGTGTACGCCAGTCCGCTGGCCCCTCGCAAAGCCACTCGAACCCGTGGCGCGGCACCGCCTCCAGCGTTTGGCGGACATAATCGGGGATATCCGTGGCCACCCGGAAGATCGCCCCGCGCTGCAAGACCCGCGCCAGCGGGGCGAGATGCTCGGCCGTAACGAAGCGACGCCGGTGATGGCGCTTTTTCGGCCAGGGATCGGGATAGAGCAGGAAGGCCCGCGCGATGCTCGCCTCCGGCAGCACGTCGAACATGTTGCGCACATCGCCCGGGTAGATCGCGATATTCTCGCAGCCCGATTTGCGGATCTTGCCCAGCAGCATCGCGACGCCATTGATATAGGGCTCGCAGCCGATCAGGCCGATCTGCGGATTGGCCTGCGCCTGATGCAACATATGCTCGCCGCCACCGAAACCCACTTCCAGCCAGATATCACGCTCGCCAAAGCACGCCACAAGATCGAGCGGCGTGCGCTCGGGGTTCTCCTCCCAACCGACCGGGCCGGGCGAGTACTGTGCGAGGTCTTCCTCAAGATAGGCCTCCTGCGACGGGCGCAGATGCTTGCCCTTGAAGCGCCCGTAGAAATTGCGCCAGGGCGCGCCGGAAGGTGTGGATCTTTCAGCCATGATGCCAAAACTCCCGGTCAGGGCCCGACGGCGCGCTCCGCTCAGATGTTGCGCTTGATCTCTTCAACGAGATCCGTCCGCTCCCAGCTGAAGCCGCCATCCGCATCGGGCGCGCGCCCGAAATGGCCGTAAGCCGCCGTGCGCTGATAGATGGGTTTGTTGAGGCCCAGATGCTCGCGGATTCCGCGCGGCGTGAGGTCCATCGAGGCGGCCACGGCCTTCTCGATCACCTCGGGCGGCACCTCGCCCGTGCCATAGGTATCGGCATAGATGGAAAGCGGCCGCGCCACGCCGATGGCGTAGGAAAGCTGGATCGTGCAGCGCTCGGCCAGGCCTGCCGCCACCACGTTCTTGGCCAGATAGCGCGCCGCATAGGCCGCCGACCGGTCCACCTTGGAGGGATCCTTGCCCGAGAACGCGCCGCCCCCATGGGGGGCGGCACCACCATAGGTATCCACGATGATCTTGCGCCCGGTCAGTCCGGCATCCCCGTCAGGGCCGCCGATCATGAACTCGCCCGTTGGATTCACATGCCATTCGGTCCTGTCGGTGATCCAGCCTTCGGGCAGCATCTCGCGGATATAGGGCTCCACCACCTCGCGCACCTCGCCCGAACTCATGGGCACCAGATGCTGGGTGGAGAGCACGATCGAGGAAACGCCCACCGGCTTGCCCGCTTCATAGACAACCGAAAGCTGCGACTTGGCATCAGGCCCAAGCGCGGGCTCGGCCCCCGATTTGCGCACCTCGGCAAGCCGTCGCAGGATGGCATGGGAGAACTGGATCGGGGCCGGCATGAGCGCCTCGGTCTCGTCGGTGGCATAGCCGAACATGATCCCCTGATCGCCCGCCCCATCACGATCAACGCCCTGGGCGATATGCGCCGATTGTTCATGCAGGAAATTCAGCACGTGGCAGGTATTCCAGTGGAATTTTTCCTGCTCGTAGCCGATATCCTTGATGCAGTCGCGGGCGATCTGGCCGATGCGCCCCATGAAATCCTTGAGCCGTTCCTGATCAGGCAAGCCCACCTCTCCGCCTATCACCACCAGCCCGCTTGTTGCAAAGGTCTCGCAGGCGACACGTGCGTTCGGCTCTTCGGTCAGAAAAGCGTCGAGAACAGCGTCGGAGATACGATCGCAGACCTTATCCGGGTGTCCCTCCGAGACGGACTCGGAAGTGAAGGTATAGTTCTGTCTTGCCATTGGGAGCGCTCCATTGAATTCTCCGTCACGCCAGGAAGCCGTTGTGACGGTCATTGAGTGACTACGGCGGGCCGCAGCGCGCGTCAATTGGAAACTGGGCGGGCGTGCTGTCGGGCCCGGGCCGCGGCCCAGGCCAGCATCAGCACGAGAAGAATGAGGATCGGCCCGTCACCAAGGCGCGCGTAGGCGGTGGGCGCGTTCGCGGGCGGCACCGGCAGGTCAAGATACCCCGCCTCGCCCAGCGCCAGCGCCCCCGTCACCTGCCCCCGCGCGTCGATCACCGCAGAGATACCGGTGTTGGCCGCCCGGATCATCGGCAGCCCCTGTTCGACACTGCGCAGCCGCGCCTGCGCGAAATGCTGATAGGGCCCCGAAAAGGTGCCGAACCAGGCGTCATTGGTGATCAGCAGGATGAGATCGGCCCGCGCCGGTGCCGCGCGCAGAAGCCGCGGGAACACCCCCTCATAGCAGATGAGCGGCAGCGCCGTGCCAATCCCCGGGATGCCGATAAGCTGCCCGCCGGGGCCGCTCGAAAAGCCATACCCCTCGCCCGCGGCAAGCCCGGTGATGCCGAAGCGGCCCAGAAAATCGCCAAAGGGCACAAACTCCCCGAAAGGGACGAGATGATGCTTGTCGTAGATCGCGTCAATCTCGCCTGCCGGGCCGAGCAGGGCCATGGAATTGTAGAGCCGCTGCCCCTCGAGCCGCCGCGCCCCCACGATCAGAGGCTGCCCTTCGGCCTCGAAACTCATCCGCTCCAGCACCGGGGCGGCATTGCCGAGATAGGACGGGATAGCCGTTTCCGACCAGACGATCAGATCGGGGCGCGGCAAGGCGGCCGTGAAACCCAGTTGCCGCTGAAAGAAGACCGGCATCATCTCCGGGTCCCACTTTTCATGCTGTGCGGCATTGGGCTGGATCAGGCGCACGACCGGCGCGTCATCTGACGGGGCGACAACCGGGTTGAGCAGCCCCCCCCCCAGCCAGAGCGCGAGCCCCAGGCCCGCCCCGAGCCCGGCCAGGGCCCAACGTCGCGCAACCACCTGCCAGAGCACGGCCGCCAGAAGCAGGGTGAGCGCGCAGAGCCCCAGCGCCCCCACCAGCGACGCCCATTGCATCACCGGCGTGCCGATCCAGACATGACCCGGTTGTGCCCAGGGAAACCCGGTGAAGACCCATCCCCTGAGCGCCTCGGCCAGCGTGAAGGCCGCCACGAATCCAGTCACCGAGCGGCCGGCACGGTGGTTCACCATCGCAGCCAGCAGCCAGAAGAGGGCGAGCCCCACTGCGAGAAAGACAAGCGCGAAAGGCGCCATCCAGCCGTGCCGGGCCACATCCACCAGAAAGGGCTCGACGATCCAATGGAGAGCGACGGCGAAATAACCAACCCCGAACACCCAGCCGACAAGCCCTGCCCGGCCAGATCCGGCACAGGCCTGCAAGAGGCCGAAGAAGCAGGCAAAGGCAGGCAGGGTCAGATACCAGGCCCCAAACGGGGCTTGCCCCAGAGCGGCCAGCGCCCCCAGCCCCAGAGCGACGGCAGCAAGGCGAAGCCGCGGCCTCATGGCAAAGGCAAGGAGCATGCTGGTCAAGCGGTCACGCGGGCACGGCCAGACGGACGCGCAGCCGCTTGATCCGGCGTGGATCAGCCTCGAGCACCTCGATCTGCACACCATTGGGATGCTCGACCACCTCGCCGCGAGCGGGCACCCGCCCCATCAGCATGAAGACAAGACCGCCCAGCGTGTCGATCTCTTCCTCATCGACGGTCTCGTGTTCGGTCAGCGAAAGGCCGATCTCCTTTTCGAATTCGGTAAGCGGCGTCTTGG
>SLDH01000184.1 GCA_007125415.1 Roseovarius sp. | reverse complement strand
TTGCTCTGGCGAGAGCGGCTTCCACAGATCGGCGCGCTTGTCGTGGCCCATATCCGTCACGATCCGCGCGAATTCGGTCCGCGCGATATGACGCGCCATCGCGATCTGGAATTGCGGGCCGAAATAGCCAAAGACCCTGCTTTGCTGCGCAGGAGTGAGCGCGCGCAGCAGTTGCGCGGCCTCCGGAGGTGGAAACCCACCGACCTCATTGGCGATATCCGCCGGATGCAACTCCGCGAAGGCCTCGCGCAGGGTCAGCAGATCCCCTTGTGCGAGATGCGCACGCACGAGCGCGCTGCGGATCAGGGCGACATCATCCAGATGCCGCCCCCCGGCGATGATGAGTGAGACACACTCCTGTCGCGTGAAGGGCTGCAGCACAGGCCTCAGCCCGCGCGCAACTCATTCTGTCTTGCCAGAAGGGCGCAAAGGGGCGTGTCCAATGCGTCAGGTGCCGCTTGTTGGGACCGGCTTGGTATCCGCCACTGCTGCACGAGCGCTCCGGTCTGCGCATCGCGCGTCCAGTGTGCGACGGGATAACGGCGCAGGGATGAGCCGGGCGGGGCCATATGGGCGAATTGAAATGTCATTGTCGTGCCTCCATCCAGCCGCGCCGGTCTGGAAGCACGAGGGCCGCGTTACACGCGCAGGCCGCTGAGCCGCAGACAGGCCGGGCGGTCTGTTTCGATCCGGAAGGTCTGGCGGCTGCGCGGCATTTCGCAAAACGCAGAGGCCAGACCGCTGCTGGAGCAACTGTCCATGGGTCTCTCTGGTCGATACGTGAAAACGGCCGACCTTCGGTGCGGCGCGTGGTCACGGCCATCATTGCCTTGCAAAGTCAACAGTAAAGTCAACAGTCCCGCGGCCGAGAAATCACAATGTTATGTGTTGGGTTCGTGGCGACTTGTCCCAATGCCAGCTTCATCAAACAAGGGAAACACTGAAGATCATGGAGACAAGCGCCTTCCTGCCCTCCGGAAGACGCCGCCCTGATTCCGTCAAGAAAACGAGCCGTGCAGAGGGCTCTTGAGGCTGCTCCTGCAACAACCCTCCGAGCGGCCTCTTTTGCGTTAACCAATCATCAATGGCCCGGCCCCTATGGTTAACCAAGATGAACACTACACAGGTGGGCTATGGTTGCGCGGGCATATACGGTAGCCTTTCAGGGGGTGGAGGCGAGAACGGTCGAGGTGCAGTGCGCCGTGACGCCAGGCATGCCGGCCTTCTCCATCGTGGGGCTGCCCGACAAGGCCGTCTCCGAGGCGCGGGATCGGGTGCGCACTGCCCTGAGTTCCATGGCCATCGCCCTGCCCTCCAAACGGATCACCATCAATCTTTCGCCGGCGGACATGCCAAAGGAGGGCAGCCATTTCGACCTGCCCATTGCGATGTCGCTCCTCGCCGCGCTCGAGGTCATCCCGAAAGATGCGGTCGAGGGCGCCTGTGCCCTGGGTGAGTTGTCGCTCGATGGCACTCTCGTGCCGGTCATCGGGGCGCTGCCCGCGGCAATGACAGCCGCAGAGGAAGACCGCGCGCTGGTCTGCCCGAAAGCGTCCGGGGCAGAGGCGGCATGGGTCGGGGCGGCGCAGGTGATCGGCGCGGGATCGCTTGCCGATGTGATCCGCCATTATACCGGCCAGTCCCCGATCAAGCCGTCTGAGCCGGGCGAAGTTGTTTCACCCGGGTCCAGAGTGGATCTGCGCGATGTGCGCGGCCAGGAACGCGCCAAACGCGCCCTCGAGATTGCCGCGGCGGGGCGGCATCACATTCTGCTTGTGGGCACGCCCGGCTCGGGCAAGTCCATGCTCGCCGCACGCCTGCCCGGCATTCTGCCACAGTTGAGCCCCCAGGAAGCGCTGGAGACCTCGATGATTCATTCGCTGGCCGGCTTGCTGGAGGAAGGGGGGATCAACCGCTCCCGACCCTTCCGTGAGCCCCACCATACCGCGTCGATGGCTGCCATTGTCGGCGGTGGGCGGCGCGCGGGGCCGGGAGAGATCAGCCTTGCCCATAATGGCGTGCTCTTCATGGACGAGTTTCCGGAATTTCCCCGCACCGTGCTGGAAACGCTGCGCCAACCCATCGAAACCGGCGAGGTAATGGTGGCGCGCGCCAACGCGCATGTAAGCTATCCCTGCCGTTTCATGCTCGTCGCCGCAGCAAACCCCTGCAAATGCGGCTATCTGAGCGACCCGTCGCGCGCCTGCGCGCGCGCGCCCGCCTGCGGCGAGGACTACATGGGCCGCATCTCGGGGCCGCTGATGGACCGCTTCGACATGCGTGTGGATGTGCCGCCGGTGGCCTTCACCGATCTCGATCTGCCTCCCTCCGGCGACTGCTCCGAGAATGTGGCCGAGCGGGTTGCCGCTGCCCGAGCGCGACAGCAAGCGCGGTTCGCCACGGTCAGCGGGCCGGGAGCGAAACCTTGCCTCAATGCCGACGCTGTGGGCGACGTGCTCGATGAGGTTGCGCGCCCGGATGACGAGGGACGCGCGCTTCTCACGAAAGTGGCCGAGCGTTTCGGCCTTTCCGCGCGCGGATATCACCGCGTCTTGCGCGTGGCCCGCACGATCGCGGATCTCGACCAGTCGGACGCGGTGCAGCGGCCGCATGTGGCCGAGGCCGTCAGCTACCGGCTTGGGCCCTCGGCAGAGTGCTGATCCATGCGGCGATGCTGTCCAGTGTGCTGCGGGCCTCGGGCAGGTAGTTGTGAAAGAGCGGCCAGACATGCGGCAGGTCCCGCTCGACGCGCAACGTCACCTCGACCCCGTGGTCACGCAAGCGCGCCGCCATGTCCCGGGCGTCATCCTCGAGGATCTCGGTATCTCCCACACAGATCCAGACCGGCGGCGCGCCATGGAAATCGCCATGGATCGGCGAGGCCAAGGGATGATCGAGCGGCTGTCCCTGCATCACCATCTCCACCATCATCGGGGCCATGCTCCGGGGCAGGATGGCATCCGCCTGCGCGTTGCGCGTCACGCTGGGGCGGGTGAAACTCATATCGGTGAGCGGCGAAAGGCAAAAACACCCCATTGGCGCGCGCAGCCCGAGGCGCTTTATTTCCTGCAAAAGCGCAAGACACAGCCCGCCCCCCGCACTGTCGCCGCCCAGAATGATCCCGGGAGTGTGCGAGGCGAGCTCCCTGTAGACCTCCACCGCATCCCTGACCGCCGCCGGAAAGGGATGCTCCGGGGCCTTGCGATAGTCCGGCAGGCAGGTGGCCAATCCGCAGCGCTCCGAAAGTGTCGCGAGCATCGCCTTGTGGGTCCGGGGCGAGCCAAAGATATACGCCCCGCCATGCAGATAAAGAATGAGCGGCCCGTCATCGCCGCTGATCCCGGGCGCGCTCACGCATAGCGCGGGCAACCCGGCAAGCGAAACGGGCCCGTAAGTGCTGCCCCGCGGCCCACGGAAATAGAGCCGTGCCTTGGCTTCGAACGAGCGGCGCAGCGCATCCGCGTCCGAGGCGTGGGCCAGCCGCGCCTTTTCCGTGTGGCGCAGCCATGCGTTGAGCATGGGTCTGAGGAGGCTCATGACCGGCGCGCCTCGATCGCCTCCCATATCCGGGCGGCAACATTTGTCCCGTCGAACCGCTCGAGCTCCTGGATGCCGGTGGGCGATGTGACATTGATTTCCGTGAGATACCGGCCGATCACGTCGATGCCGACGAAAACCTGCCCCTTCTCTCTCAGAAGCGGGCCGATCCGCGCGCAGATCTCCAGATCACGGCCGGTCAGCGCCACCTTCTCGGGGCGGCCGCCCACATGCATGTTGGAACGCGTCTCGCCCTGTGCCGGCACGCGATTTATCGCCCCCGCCGGCTCACCATCAACGAGGATGATGCGTTTGTCGCCCGCCGATATTTCGGGCAGGAATTTCTGCACGATCAGCGGTTCCCGCGAAAAGCCGGTAAACATCTCATAGAGAGAATTCAGGTTCCGGTCCGACTCGGGCAGATGGAAAACGCCGGCCCCGCCATTGCCGTAGAGCGGCTTGACGATCACATCGCCATGGCGCGCCCGAAACGCCCGGATCGTCTCGAAATCCCGCGCAATGGCTGTTGGCGGCATGAGGTCCGGAAAATCGAGGATCAGCAGTTTCTCCGGGTAGTTGCGCACCCAGAACGGATCATTCACCACCAAGGTACCGGGCACCAGCCGGTCGAGGATATGGGTGGTCGTGATGTAGAACATGTCAAACGGCGGGTCTTGGCGCAACCAGACCACGTCAAACTCGCTGAGGTCCACGCTTGTCTCGGGACCGAGCGAAAAATGATCACCCTCAACCCTTCGAACAGTGAGCGGCCATCCCCGCGCCGTCACCCGCCCTTCGTCATAGGCCAGTTTGTCGGGCGTATAGTAAAAGAGCTCGTGCCCGCGCGCCTGCGCCTCCTCGGCCAGTCGGAAGCTGCTATCCGCAGCGATGTCGATGGCGCCGATCGGGTCCATCTGGAACGCGATTTTCACAGCTCCGCCCCCAAGATTTGGTTACATCACCTCTTCATGGGGCATCTGCCACGGGCTTGCAAATCAGAAATGGCCGAAAGCATTTTCGAGTATTTTGATCTGCCCTACCTGATCGACCACGGCGAGATCGAAACGCACCTCCGACAGCTGCCCATCGGGCGCGCTTTCCAGGTATTCGGAGGCGGCAGCATGAATGCGCAGCATCTGCGCCTCGCTCAGGGATCGCAAAGCTTTATCGAAGCAGCGCGCCTTCTTCACTTCGACAAAGACATGCACCGAGCCGTCACGGTAGATCTGATCGATCTCGCCGCCGCGCCCGCGCCAACGCTCCGCCACCAGCACGAGACCGCGCCGCGCCATGAGACGCGCGACAGCAGCCTCGGCGGACAGGCCGGAGAAATAGGCTCGCCGACCGGTCTCTCTGCGGGTTTGAGCGAGCGGGAATTCAGATTGCATCAATTCTCTTTCTCAAGTTCAAGGGCCATCTGATAGACCGTGCGCCGTTGCACATCCAACTTGCGCGCCACAATGTCAGTCGCATCACGGAGCGAATGCGACGAAAGCGTCTCTTTCAGCATCCTTCTTATCTCCTCCCGATTAACAGACCGTTTCGGGGCCTCGCCCACAAGGACTACAATTTCTCCCCTGGGCGGCGTATCGGCGATTTGCCGGGCCAGATCGCTCAGTCGTGCGCGCAGCACCTCCTCGAATTTCTTGGTCAGTTCACGGCACACCACAGCCATCCGGTCCGGGCCCAGAACCTCTGACGCATCCCGCAACATCGCTG
>SLDH01000282.1 GCA_007125415.1 Roseovarius sp. | reverse complement strand
CGGGCCGAGCTGGTGCGGCAATTCCCCCTGTTCGAAGGGCTTGACGAAACCGCGCTGAAGCGTCTCGCCCGGGCATTGAGAACCCGCTACGTGAATGCCGGCGATACGATCTTCCGGAAGGATACTGCTGCGAAAAGCGTGTTTTTCATCGCGTCCGGTGCGGTCGAATTGGAAAGCGCGGGCCAGACGTGGCGTCTGGGCCGGGGCGAGATGTTCGGTCAGATGGCCATCTTGATGAACAAGGCGCGCCGCGCCGAGGTGCGCGCGATTGCACCTTCTACGCTGCTGGTCCTTGACGAGGCGCGCTTTCGCCGCCTGCTCGTTCGCAGCAAGGCCATGCAGGAGGCGGTGCGCCGCAGCGCCGAAGGGCGCGGTGTCGCGCCGGAAACACTCTTGCCGGACAGCGCGCAGAAAGGTATCGCGCGCCCGTCCTGAATTTGGTCAACCCTGCGAGAGCAAAAACAGCCCGGTGTGCTAACCGGCCGATCGCAGATCCGAGATCAGCGCATCGATATCGCCATTGCGCCGGTCGAGCATGGCGCCGATTTCCGTCCGTTCGGTCAGGCGCAGGCTGATTCCTTCGATCACGATGTCGAAGAAGAGATCCCGCCCCGAGCGGTCCGACACCAGAAACCGCACGTCAACCGGCGACTGGCCGGGGATGCGGGCCACGGCTCTGACCTCGTGCCAGCTATTCACCGGGCCGACCGATTGCACGTCGATGCGCCCGCCCTTGAATTCATTGAATCGCCGCCCGTATTTGCGCGCCATATACCCGCGAAACGCCTGGGTGAAGGCATTCATCTGACTGGAACTGAGCCGCCTTGCATCCGGGCCGAGTGTGGACCGTGCGATGATGTTCACATCCGCATAGCGCTGGAAGACCTGTTCGAACTCTCGGATCATCGCATTCATCGGCTGACCCGAGGAGATCACCCTGTTGATATCGTTGACAGCGCGGTCAACGAGGGCGCGCGCATCTGCATCGGTCAGTGCCAGACCCGGAGAGGGCAGGATCACCGCCCCGATGGCGGCGAGGCTGCTGGCAAGAAAACCACGGCGGGAGGACAGGGACATCATCAAGGCCTTTCTACTGATCATATGGGTCATCATAAGGGTCGAGATAGGCGTCAGCACCACCATCGCCCAGCTTGAACGCCCGATTCTGCAGATAGAGTGAGCGGACCTGAGCGTAGCTGTCCGCGCTTTCGTAAAGCAATTCATCGATGGTATCGCCGAGGCGGGCGCGATCCCCGACAAGCGAGACGGCATAGGCACCGGTCAGTGTCCGACGTGCTCTTTGCGATAACAGAAAGTCCTGCGGTCCGAGAAAGAAGTCAACCGCCCGGCCAAGCGTGTGCCGCTCTGTCGAGGGGCCGAGGAACGGCAGTTCCACATAGGCACCGGCCGGCATGCCCCAGGCGTGCAGGGTCTGCCCGAAATCGGCGTCGGAGGCCGCAGGCATGTTGAGTTCCGTTGCCGGATCGAAAAATCCGCCAAGGCCCAAGGTGCTGTTAACCGTGAACCGGTACAGATCTTCCGTGGCGGCCTTCATGTTGCCGCGGAACATGTTGCTCACGATCGCACGGGGGATCGAGACATGAAAGGCGAAGCGCCGTATCAGGGTCTCCACATCATCGGGGACAACGGCGGTATAGCCCTGAGCCACCGGCCGAACAACGGTTCGGTCAAGCGACTTGTTGAACGCGTGCATCCGACGGTTCTCCGCCTCGAACGGATCGAAGGGCTCGCCCGGTGCCACAGCCTGGGTCGGGCCGCAGGACGCGAGCATCGCCAGAAGCGCACCGCCGGCAAGCAAGGGCACTGCGAGACGCATGAGGGAACGGAAAGGAACAAGCAGCATGTAAGTCACCGGCAAATCTATCTCGCTTCTCTTGGAACGATTTGGTAATCGAACACTATTGGATGATCGGTCATGGTGTAAGGGGGGTCACACTAAATTATGGCGGTCGCATGTCATTGACGTTAAGCCGGACCAGTAGTGATTGCATTGCGGGCTTTCCTCGTAAAGTCTGATCAAGAGGAACTTATGAAATCGAAAGAATATGAATTGGGGCTGGACGAGCTGCGCGCCGCGCGCAGGGAAAGCCGTGCCTATTACTGGTTCGTCGGCATTTTCAGCTTCTTCGTGAATCTGCTGATGCTCACCGGCCCGATCTACATGTTGCAACTCTACGATCGTGTGCTCAGCAGCAGGGCCATCGAGACACTGATCGGCCTGTCGATTCTCGTGGTCTTTCTCTACGGCATGATGGGCATTCTCGACTATGCGCGCGGCCGCGTGATGGGGCGGGTTGCGGCACGGTTCCAGGCGCGGCTCGACAAGCGGGTATTCGATGCCGTCGTGCGCAAATCCTCGCTGGTCAAGGACGATACGACCGCCACGGGCCTGCGTGACCTGGAGGCCATCCAGAGATTTCTCGCGTCGCCTGTCTTCACCGCCTTTTTCGATATGCCATGGACACCCTTTTTCCTCTTTGCCATCTGGATTTTCCACCCCTGGCTCGGAACGCTTGCAATCGCAGGCGGTGTGATCCTTGTCTTTGTCACGGTCATCAACCAGATCATGACGCGCCGTCCGGCGCAACGCACCGGTGCCGCCACCGTGGCGGCCGAGAATGTACTGGGGCAGATCCGCACGGAATCGGAGATGGTCTGCGCCATGGGCATGCGCGAGGCGGCTTTTCGTCGCTGGCTGCGGTCGCGCGATTCGGCGCTTGCGGATCAGATCCTCACCTCTGACCTCGGCGGGACCTTCACCACCATCACCCGGACATTCCGTCTGTTTCTGCAATCGGCCATGCTGGGCCTTGGCGCGTATCTCGTGCTCATGAACGAACTGACGCCCGGTGCGATGATCGCAGGCTCGATCCTGCTGGGGCGCGCGCTGGCCCCGATCGAGCAGATCATCGGGCAATGGTCTTTCGTGCAGCGCACCATGCAGGGCTGGAAAAGCCTCGCCGAGCTTCTCGGGCAGGTTCGGCCGCCGCCGCCCAAGACCCAGCTTCCCAAGCCCAAGGCGCGGCTTGAAATCCAGAACCTGACGGTCGTCCCTCCGGGCGACCAGCAACCGGCGCTGCGGGGGGTGAGCTTCAGGGTGTCACCCGGCTCGGCGGTGGGCGTGATCGGGCCTTCGGGTGCGGGCAAATCGACGCTTGCGCGTGCGCTGACCGCGGTCTGGCGTCCGGCGGCGGGGTATATCCGGCTGGATGGGGCTTCGCTCGACCAGTTCGAGGATGAGGTGCTGGGCCAGCATGTGGGCTATCTGCCCCAGCGGGTTCAGCTGTTCGACGGCACCATCGCCGAGAATATCGCCCGGCTGTCGGACCAGCCAGATGACGAGGAGGTCGTGAAGGCGGCGCGCCGCGCGGATGCCCATGAGATGATCCTGCGCCTGCCCGATGGCTATGACACCCGTGTCACCGCCGGGGGCGGGCGCCTCTCGGGCGGGCAGATGCAGCGCATCGGTCTGGCCCGGGCGATGTATGGCGATCCGGTCATCATCGTGCTGGATGAGCCGAATTCCAATCTCGACAATGAGGGCAGCGAGGCGGTAAATCTTGCGATACGGAATTTCAGGGCGGAGGGAAAATCCGTGCTGATCATGGCGCATCGCCCCGCCGCCATCAAGGAATGCGATCTCATTCTGATGCTCGAAGCCGGCCAGGTGCGCGCCTTCGGGCCCAAGGACAAGGTGCTGCGTGAAGTGCTGGCCAATCACGCGGACGTCGCCAAGATCGATGCTCAGGGGAGTGTGCGATGAACGATCCGAAAACGACATGGCCGACACGCCGGCCCATGATCATCGGTATCATCGGCGTGATCGTGCTGTTGGGCGGTTTCGGCACCTGGGCCGCGACAGCACAGATCGCCGGGGCGGTCATCGCGCCGGGCCAGATCGAGGTGGAGCAGAACCGGCAGGTGATCCAGCATCCCGATGGTGGCGTGGTCATGGAGATACCGGTTTCCGAGGGGGATATGGTCGAGGCGGGGGATGTCCTGCTCCGGCTTGATCCGTCCGATCTGCAATCACGGCTCTCCATCGTCGAAAGCCAGCTTTTCGAGTTGATCGCGCGGCGTGGCCGGCTGGAGGCCGAGCGGGACGGGCGCAGCGAGATCGTCTTTGACGATCTGATCCTCGAGGCGGCCCGCACCAATCCCGATGCGGCAGAACTGCTCGACGGGCAAAGGCAGCTTCTGGCGGCGCGCAGCATCTCCATCGCTCAGGAAGTCGAGCAGCTTGGCAAGAGGCGGTCGCAGATCAGCGATCAGATCGTCGGGATTGATGCGCAACGCAGGGCAATCACGGAGCAACTCGGGTTTCTTGCCGAAGAGCTGCGCGACCAGCAATCCCTTCTCGACCGCGGGCTGGCACAGGCGGCACGGGTGCTCGCGCTGCAACGCGAGCAATCGCGGCTCGACGGCACCAGCGGGGAACTGCTGGCGCAGAAGGCACAGGCGGAAGGGCGGATCACCGAACTTGATCTGGAAATCCTGAAACTGGAGACGCGCCGCCGCGAGGAGGCCATCACCCGGCTGCGCGATCTGGGCTTTCGCGAGCTGGAACTGCGCGAGGAGCGTCGCGCGCTGATCGCAAGGATGGACCGACTCGACCTGCGGGCGCCCGTTTCGGGCATCATCTACGGCTTGCGCGTGTTTGCCTTGAGATCCGTGGTGCGCCCGGCGGACCCGGTGATGTTCATCATCCCGCAGGACCGGCCATTGATCATCAATGCCCGGGTCGATCCCAACGATATCGACCAGTTGTTCCTCAATCAGGAGGTTGTGATGCGCTTCACGGCATTCGAGATGCGCACGACACCCGAACTGATGGGCACGGTCACGCGGATATCTGCCGATGCGTTTCAGGACGATGCGACGCAAATGTCCTTCTACCGGGCGCAGATCGTCCTCAACGAGGGAGAGCAGTCGAAACTGCCCGAAGGCGCGGTGCTGATCCCGGGCATGCCGGTCGAGACGTTCATCCGCACCACGGATCGCACGCCCCTTCAATATCTGGTCCAACCGCTGACCGATTATTTCTCGCGCGCCTTCCGCGAAAGCTGAGATGGCACTGTCTGGATGGCTGTGCTGCCTTGAGGGGGGAAGGCGCGCCTGACGGCGCGCGTATTTTGGGGCAAGATGAAGTCAAAGCGCGCAGGGTCGTATCGGCTGGCCCGGATTGAGCGGGAACGTAACCGCCCGGTTCTGGCCGCCTTGCAAAATCAGGCGGCGGCGTTTTCGGG
>SLDH01000294.1 GCA_007125415.1 Roseovarius sp. | reverse complement strand
TTCGGTATACACCTGAAGCCCGCGTTGCAGTTGAGCCTGGTCATATGTCCCGAAGGGTCCCTGGAACGAGAAGCGGATATTCTCGATCCAGCCGGGCTCCCCGGCTGCCATTGCCCCTCCTGCGGAGAAGCTCAAGGCGGTGACAGCAGCAATGCTGAGTTTCTTTAGCATGTCCTGTGCCCTTTCTATTCGGCCGGTACGTTGCCTTTGCCGCTTTGCATGTTGAAATCATCTTCGATGGTTTCAGGCTGCGGCAACGGTTTTTCCAGAACACCCAGCAATGGCAGGATGATGAGGAAATAAGCGAACCAGTAGGTCGAGCCGATCAGGGCAATATAGGGATAGATACCGTCTGCCGGCATCGCTCCAACCCATGTCAGCACGAGGAAGTTCACCACGAAGAGCCAGAACCACCACTTGAACATCGGGCGGTAGCGACCGGAGCGCACGCTCGATGTGTCGAGCCACGGCACCAGTGCCATCACCACGATCGCGCCGAACATCGCCATGACCCCGAAGAAGGTCGAGTCGATGATCCCGCCAGTGACCCAGTTTGCCGCCATCACGACCCAGACGTCGCCATCGAAAGCACGCAGGATCGCATAGAAGGCGAGGAAATACCATTCGGGCACGATATGTGCAGGCGTCGCCAGTGGGTCGGCTTCGATATAGTTGTCGGGATGGCCCAGATAGTTGGGCATGAAACCGACCACAGCGAAGAAGACCGTGATGATCACCGCAAGGGCGAAGAGATCTTTCATCACGAAATAGGGCCAGAAGGGCAGCGTGTCACGCTCCGCTTCGGCTTTCGAGCCGCGGCGCACATCCACCCCGGTCGGGTTGTTGTTGCCGGTGGTGTGGAACGCCCAGATATGCAGCACGACCAGCGCCGCGATGACAAAAGGCAGCAGATAATGCAGCGAGAAGAAGCGCTGCAATGTCGCATTATCCACGGCCGGCCCACCCAGAAGCCATGTCTGCAATCCTTCACCGATGAAGGGGATGGCGCCGAAGAGGCCGGTGATCACCGTGGCACCCCAGAAGGACATCTGACCCCAGGGCAGCACGTAGCCCATGAAGGCGGTGCCCATCATGAGCACGTAGATGAGCATGCCGATGATCCACGTGATCTCGCGCGGCGCCTTGTAGGAGCCATAATAGAGACCGCGGAAAATGTGCAGATAGACCGCCAGGAAGAAGAGCGAAGCGCCATTCATGTGCAGATAGCGCAGCATGTGCCCGCTGTTCACGTTGCGCATGATATGTTCGACCGATGCGAAGGCATGATCGACATGCGGCGTGTAATGCATCGCCAGCACGATGCCGGTGACGATCTGAAGGACGAGACAGAAGGTCAGGACGATCCCCCAGATCCACATCCAGTTCAGGTTCTTGGGTGTGGGAATCATGATGGTGTCATACATCAGCCCGACGATCGGCAGGCGGCTATGAATCCATTTCTCGCTGCGGGATTTCGGTTCGTAGTGATCGTGCGGAATACCGGACATGGACGCTCCCCTTATCCCAGTTGAATCGTTGTGTCGTCGACGAACTCGGCGGTCGGAACCGGCAGGTTCTCCGGTGCCGGCCCGCGGCGGATACGACCCGATTTATCATAGTGCGACCCGTGGCAGGGGCAAAACCACCCGCCGTACTCCCCGGCGTCATTGAGCGGTACGCATCCCAGATGTGTGCAGACGCCGACCTGAACCAACCATTCCTGGCCTTCGTCGAGGGTGCGGTTGGCATCGGACGCGTCGGCGTTCGCCGGGATATTGGCGTTGCGCGCAAGCCGGTCGGGCAGGCGGCTGATGTCCACATCATCTGCTGCGGCAATGTCTTCCGGGGTGCGGCGGCGGATGAAGACGGGCTTGCCGAGCCATTTCACGGTGATCTGCGTGCCTGGCTCCATGCCGCTCACATCAACGCGGATGGAACTGAGTGCCTGCACATCGGCTGTCGGATTCATCTGGTTGATAAGCGGCCATACCGCTGCACCTGTAACAACGACACCGGCACCGCCGGTCGCGTAGTAGAGGAAATCGCGGCGAGTGCCTTCGTGATCTTCTGCGTGGGACACGAGCTCTTCTCCATTCTTCAAGGCAAGGTCTGCCAAATAGACGGTTAGCCGCCCGAGGGCAGCCGCATTCCGCGAGTACATAGCTTTGGAATTGACACCCGTAAAGTGCGCAAATCCGCCCATCGGTCCGAAGCGCGCAAGTGTCGCGCCCGATTTTGCGCTCAGCAGCGGCTGCACGGCTCACACCGGTTATCCGCGGCCCGGATCCGCGGGGTAGACACCCAGCACCGTGACGCCTGATGTGAAATAGGCCAACTCGTCCAGCGCAAGTCTGACAGCGGGGTCGTCGGGATGCCCTTCGATATCCGCATAGAACTGGGTCGCGGTAAAGGAACCGCCCACCATGTAGCTTTCCAGCTTGGTCATGTTGACGCCGTTCGTGGCGAACCCGCCCATCGCCTTGTAGAGCGCCGCCGGGATATTGCGGACCTGAAAGACGAAACTCGTGATCATCCCGTGATCGCCCCTGCGCGAGAGGTCTTCGTGCGGTGACATGACAAGAAAGCGCGTGGTATTGTTGCCTTCATCTTCGATATGGCGCGCGAGAACATCAAGACCGTAAATCTCGGCGGCCAGTTCACTTGCCAGAGCCGCCATGTTGCGCTGGCCCAGTTCCGCGACATGACGGGCCGAGCCTGCGGTATCGGCCCCGGTCACGCGCTTTATGCCATGCTTTGCCAGAAAGCCCCGGCACTGGCCCAAGAGCATGCTGTGGCTCATCGCATGGTCGATTTCCGAAAGTTCCACCCCGGGCAGTGCCATCAGGTTGATATGCACGCGCACGAAGGCTTCCCTGATGATATGCAGGCCCGATTCAGGCAGCAGATGATGAATATCCGCCACCCTGCCGAAGGTCGAGTTCTCGACCGGCAGCATCGCCAGTTCGGCCTCGCCGCTGCGCACGGCGGCTATCGCGTCCTCGAAGCTCTTGCATGGAAGCGGATTGAACTCGGGGTAGCTCTCCACACAAGCCTGATGGGAGTAGGCGCCCAACTCCCCCTGAAAAGCGATAGATCTTGTCATCTGGTCCATCCCCGGTCGCGCCCGCCCCGGGCATTTGGTCGCGCAAACTACACCTTGCAACCAGCAAGGGGAAGCGGATAGATACGTGCCAAGTTTTCACCGAAGCGAGCAATGGAAAGCGAGCATATGTTCGATACAATGACACTGACCAAAACCGCGGGTGCCCTATGCGGAGCGCTGCTGGTTTTCATGTTGGGCGGCTGGGTCGCGCAGGAGATTTACACCTCCGGCCACGGAGGCGGTGAGCAGGCCTATCTCATTGAGACAGATGAAGCCGACAGCGGCGCGGATGAGGTGGAAGAGGTCGACTTCGCATCACTATATGCGGATGCTGACGCGTCGGCTGGTCAGCGGGTTTTCAATCAATGCTCTGCCTGTCACCAGCTTGAGGCTGGTGCGAACGGTGTCGGACCTTACCTGCATGGGGTGGTCGGGCGTGACGTCGACTCCGCAGAAGGCTTCAGATATTCGGGTGCGCTTAGCGAGGTTGTTTCGGTCTGGACACCCGAGGAACTCTACGCGTTTCTTGAAAGTCCGCGCAGCTATGCACCGGGTACCTCGATGGCCTATGCCGGCCTCGGACGCTCCGCGGATCGGGTAAATGTCATTGCGTATATGGACATGAGTGATGGCGAGATGACCGTGGTCGAAGGTGCCGCTGTTCAGGAAGAGGCGTCGATGGAGGTTGAGCCCGAGACGGTCAGCACAGAGGCGGAGGCACCAGCCGAAGAAGCCATGGAAGAAGCGGCGGCTGAAGAGGCTGCGGAACAAGCAGCCACCGAGGAGGCCGTGGAAGAAGCGGCTGAAGAAGCGCGCGATGAAGAAGCTGTCGCAGACGACGCCGCTGCTGAGGATGCTGTAGCTGAGGAAGCTGCAACTGAGGAAGCTGCCACTGAGGAAGCCGCCACGGAGGAAGCTGCCGCAGACGAGGCAACGGGCTTCGCAGCGCTTGTGGCCGCAGCTGATCTTGTAGCCGGCGAGCGCGCATATAACGCCTGCCGGGCCTGCCACGTGCTCGAAGCCGGTAACAATCGCGTGGGCCCCTACTTGCATGGCGTGGTTGATCGTGAGATCGGTGCGGCCGAGGGCTTCAGATATTCGAGTGCTTTCGAGGCTCTTGATGGTGCGTGGACATATGATGAGCTGAATGCCTTTCTTGAAAACCCGCGTGAGTACGCCCCAGGCAACCGCATGTCCTATCCTGGGCTCAGAGATGAGCAGGAGCGTGCCGCTGTGATTGCCTATATTGAGGCGGAATCTCAGTAACTTACGGCACCGTGGCCCGCTGAAGATGCGAAAAGGGCATTGCCTGGCGACAGGCAATGCCCTTTTCCTTTCGCACCGGGCTGGTTCCGGCAAGCGACGCGCGCCCGGCCAGGTCTCCAGACGGCAAAGCCCAACGGAAGGGCCATGCAGCAAACCGGACCCGCAATGCACGAAGCAAGGGCAGACTTGGCGAAAAAACAGGCCGATGACGGTTGCGGCAGGTGCGAGAAACGCTTTAGCTTGCACGAAGGCAGAAACGCCCCAAATAAAGGCGGCACCGGCAGGAGGAGATCAGCATGAGCGGAATGCGCGCGAAAAGATCAGCAGAACGCCCGCTATGGGCTCTGACCATCTTTTTGCTTCTCGGCGTTGGCGCTGTCACCCCTGGCGCTGCCGTGTCGGGCGAGCCACCGGACGCACCGATCATCAGCGACCATGGTTATTCGTTTTTCGGTGAATTGAGCTACCCTGAGGATTTCGAGCATCTCAACTATGTGAATCCGGATGCGCCGAAGGGCGGGGAAATCGCCATCGCGGTCACCGGCTCCTTCGATACGATGAACCCCTATTACCGGCTGGGCGAGCCGGCGGCGCTGTCCTCATCCTTGTATGAAAGCCTGCTTGCCGGGATGCCGATGAGCGGCGGATCCTTCCCGTCGGATGTTCTGGGGGAGCATTATGGCCTTCTGGCGCATACGGTCGAATATCCCGAAGGCCGGGAGTGGGTGATTTTTCACATGCGCCCTGAAGCCCGCTTTTCGGATGGCACGCCGGTCACCGCGCATGATGTCTATTTCAGCCACAAACTGCTGGTGGAGCAGGGCTTGCAATCCTATGCGCGTGCCGTGCAGGAACGCGTGCCCGATGCGGAGGTGATCGATGACCATACGATCAAGTTCTACTTCGCC
>SLDH01000154.1 GCA_007125415.1 Roseovarius sp. | reverse complement strand
GGCTGGCGCTGATGGTGGTTGCCACGCAGCTATTTCTGGTGATCGGGCGTTTCGTGTTTTCCTATGAACAACCCTTCATGGCCGATCTGGTGCGGATGTGGTATGCTGCACTGTTCCTCTTTGCCTCGGCCTATACCCTTGTCGAGGAGGGGCATGTTCGGGTCGATGTGTTCTACGCTACCATGTCGCGCCGCGGAAAGGCGCTGGTCAACGGGCTCGGATCGGTGTTTCTGGGCATGTCGCTCTGCTGGGTGATTCTGATCTTCGGCACCACGACCCGCGCGAGCCCCATCAACGGCCCGATCATCGGGTTCGAGCAGAGCCAGCAATCCGGCGGCATGTTCACCAAGTATTTCTTTGCCGGCTTCCTCGCGGTCTTCGCCATTTCCATGATGCTGCAATTCGCCTCCTACATGCTGAAAGCAGCGGCGCAATACCGGGGGGAACCCGACCCTGAAACGCCGGGCGGCCTGTCCGACCCGCAGGCCGCGACCGGGCGCTGACAGATGGAGCTTCTGTTTCTCGCGATCCTTATCGGCCTGATGATGCTCACATTGGGCCTCGGTTTTCCGGTGGCTTTTGCGCTGCCCGGCTCGGCCATCGCCACTATCGGTCTTGCCGCGGGGACCGGCTATGTCTTCGCAGGCAGCACGGACGCCTATTTCGCCCATGGATCCGCCGTGGAATGGCTGAGCGCGGGGGTGACGAATTTCCGAGGCATCTACTGGGAGGCCGAACGAGACACGCTGATCGCCATCCCGCTTTTCATCTTCATGGGGATCATGCTGCAACGCTCGAAGATCGCCGAAGAATTGCTTGTGACCATGGCCAGGCTTTTCGGCGGGCTTCCCGGGGGGTTGGGTATCTCGGTGGTGGTGGTGGGGGCGCTGCTGGCGGCCACCACGGGCATCGTCGGCGCCACGGTGGTTGCCATGGGGCTGATCTCCCTGCCCGCCATGTTGCGCAACAATTACTCACACCCGCTGGCCACCGGCACCATCCTCTCCTCGGGCACACTGGGGCAGATCATTCCACCATCCATCGTGCTGATCATCCTGGCCGATCAATTGTCTTCGGCGGTCGATCAGGCAAGTGCGATGCGGCAGGCCGCCTATCGAGAGGCCACAGGCCAGTTCAGCATGCCCTCGGAGCTTGATGTCGTCACCACAAGCGCCGGTGACATGTTCATGGGGGCGCTCATTCCCGGAATGGTGCTGGTGGGGCTCTATGTTCTCTATATTCTCGGCTACGCGCTGCTGCGCCCGCAAAATGCACCCTCGGTGCCCATCGATACGCAGATGGATCGCCGTTTCTGGACGCAGGTCTTCTTTGCGACGGTGCCGCCGCTGGCGCTGATCTTCATTGTCCTTGGCTCGATCATCATGGGCGTGGCCACGGTGACACAGGCCGGGGCGGTCGGCGCGGCCGGCGCCACGGTGATGGCGGGATACAAACTCTACGAGGGCCGTGGCCGTTACGTGCCTGCGATCCTGGCGGTGCTCTCGCTTTTCGCGATCGGCTATCTGCACGCGACCTTCAACCTCAATCTGAGATCGCTGGAATTTTCGACCGTGGGTGTCACGCTTGCGGTCATCGCCGTTTTTGTTCTGGTCTTCGCTCTGGGCTGGAGTGCGCTGCGCGCCTATCATATCGACGGCACGCTGACCGGCGTGATGTCCGACACGGCCAAGACCACTTCGCTGGTCTTCATCATTCTGCTTGGCGCGGCGATGCTGATCTCGGCCTTCCGTGCGTTTGGCGGCGAGGTTCTTGTCAAGGATTTCCTGGGCGGGCTGCCCGGCGGCTTCTGGATGCAGTTCATCCTTGTGATGCTGGTGATCTTCCTGCTGGGGTTTTTCCTCGATTTCATCGAGATCGCCATTGTGGTGGTGCCGATCGTGGCGCCGATCCTGCTGATGAACCCCGAGGCCAATGTCACCGCGATCTGGCTTGGTGTGATGATCGGCCTCAATATCCAGACTTCGTTTCTCACACCGCCATTCGGCTTCGCGCTCTTCTATCTGCGCGGCGTGGCGGCCGCGACCGTGCGGACCGTGTCGATGTACAAGGGTGTGGTGCCGTTCATCGCGCTGCAACTTCTGTCGCTGGTGATCGTCGGCTTCAACCCGCAACTGGTGAACTATCTGCCCGCGCGGGTCTCGCTCCTGTCAGAGACTGCCCCACCGCCACGCAACCCGCGTCTGCAGCAATGCGTCGAAGGGATTTTGCTGCGTGAAATCCCGCAGGCCGAAGGCGAAATTCGCGCCGCGATGGCAGAGCTGCGGACCGCCGATCTGGCGGTGCTGCCGCCATTCGAGGCGCGCCAGTTGGAGACGGCACTCGAAGGCTTCGAGGAGGGTTTCGATCTGCTCGAGGAGTTCCGTGCCGCCCTGCAACGTGTCGAGGATGCGACCCCGGCCTATCGGCCCTTGCACCGCGAAGTCTCACGCTTGAACGCCGAAGTGGCGCGGCGCGATACCATGATCGAAAGGCTGCAACGGCAGGCGCGCTTCTTGCGGGGCGAGACGGCCGAGCTGGCCGAGGCCCGCGCGGACATCGCCGCGCGTATCGAGGCGCTGGAGCAGGAGAAAGCGGAAATCCTCGCCGATATACCCGAACGCTGGGACGCCGAGCATGATGCTTTCCTCGAAGTGCTGCGCGAAGAGAACATGGCGCGCAACGCGTTCCGTCGCAGCACCGAGCAGGGCTATGTCGTCCTGCGCGAGCTTGCCGATACGATCACGGCAGGCGAGGAGATCGCCGCCATGCTGCCGCGGCTGGCCGAATTGCCGCAGGTCATTGCCGATATGGAACCCGAAGAGGCAGGCGAGCATATCCGCGCGCTCGAGCGGGAGGTCGGCAGCCTGCCCGGCGGGAATGATCTGCGCGGCGCCCTGAGCGATGTGCGGCGCAGCCTGACGGGGCGCAATGCCTCCGAGGAGGATGCGCTGGAGCAGGCCCGCGATGCGCTTGACCTGGCCCGCGCCGAGGTGGACTGGCGACAGGCCGCTGCTGCAGGTTGGCTTGCCGATCTGGAGCGGCTGGAAGCGGCGACACGGCTCAATTTCGGCCTGCGCGAACAGGACCGGCTGACCCGTGATCAGGCACTGGAAGTGGCCGCTTGTGTTGCCAATCCGCCCGATGTGTCGCTGAGATTCTGATCGCGCCCTGCCGATGAACTGGCCGACATGAGCTGCGGAAGGCGAAAAGGGAAAGCGGGGCCGCGCAGCGCCTTCCTGATGCGGCTTGCCCCAAGAGAAAACGCGCCTGAGGTATTCCACGGACAGCATCACCGATCTGGGATGATAAGCGCCTGGACCTGACTGGATAGTTCAGCGCCCACACCCCTCTGTCTTGATGGAGTCCCCTTCCTTATGGCCTATCACGCCAGAACGGAGTCATCCCCGCCCCGGGCGCTCAGCACTGGGCAGAGGTGAACCCGATCAGACGCGACACGCTTTAGCCCGGTCCGGAGTCTCAGAACTTGAACTTTATCGCAGCGGCAGGCTCAAGCTTCACCTTGCCCTTCTTGCTGTCGTATTTCAGCTTGAAACCGCCAGAAATCTTCTTGCTCCCAACGCTGAATTTGACACCATCCGGGATTTCCGGGTGGCCGCCGGGTGCTGCCTTTACGTGAATCCAGGGAATGCCCTTGCAGGCCTTGTTGGCGACGGGCTGCAGCTTGTCAATCGGTACAGGCTGGTTCTTCGAGTTCTTCTTTGCCCACTCCAGCAATTGCTTCTGCGTGGGCATCAAGCTCTTTCTTGTCTCTTCGGCGACTTTTGGATCGATCTTCAACGCCTTGAGTTTCTTTTGGAAATCAGCGAAGAACTCGTCCATTTCCTTCTTTAGTTCTTCGAATGTAGGGTCAGAATCTTTTGCATTGCTGGGCATGGCCTTAAAGTCCTCTGCAAGAAAACAAATAAGATGTGCTACACAATTCCGCACGTTATCGTGACCTGCCCCGTTTGTTTTGTCAACGCGCATGAATCGACGGTAGTGTCTCAGTTCGAGATATCCTTCTTCTTATATTGGCCGCGTTTTCGGGTGCTGGCTGACGGGCGTCGATCAGGGCGACGGCCCATGCCATGTCGTGCAGTGTGTCACTATGGAATGTTGCGCCAAAGAATGGTTTCATCCCCGCCCGGGCACCAGCGGCCACCCGCCGCGCAAGATTGTAGGCGCGCATGAAGTGTGGATGCCGGAGCTAATCAAGACGCCCTTCACCCTGCGCGGTCTGGTGGAAGAGCTGGCCGAGCGCGCCCTGCGCGTCGATTACCGCACGGTCTGGTCCTTTGTGCATCGCACCGGGTATTCGTTCAAAAGAAGACCCAAATCGCCGAGGAGCAAAACCGCCCGGATGCAAGCCGCCGTCGCGCGCGCTTGCGACTGCCCGATCGCCGGGCCGTCACGCCAAAGGCGTGCCGATCCGGAAAGGCGCACCTCCGGTGCGACGGGGCGGCCCAGCGATGCGCGGCGGCCTGCGGCCCTTGCTCCGCGCAGGGACAAGAAACAGGCGGCGGTGATCCAACCTGATCGGGAAACACTAAAATGCGGCGTGTCCCCAGAGGAAGCGCATCTGAGATATTCCGCGGACAGCATCACTGAGCTCAAATGATCGGTGCCTGCGTCTGACTGAGTGCTCCAGCACCGAGGCTCCCTTGTCTTGATGGTTTTCCCTTCAACCGGATCAATGCCGGGTTTCGACCGCTGCGCGGCGTATTGCGTTGATCAGCATATCTGCATTTTGCCGACTGAAGACCATGGGAGGCCGGATCTTGAGAATATTGTCGTGGAAGCCATCGCTGCTGACGAGAATGCCGTGACGTCGCAGATGGTTCTTGATGGCCTGGCACCGAGGGCCATCCGCCGTCATCGCGCTGCGATCCGATACGATGTCCACACCTATGAACAAGCCGCGCCCCCGAACCGCGCCGATACAGTCGCATTCATCCATCAGGGCGCGCAAACCGTGGATCAGGTAGCTGCCCGTCTCATGGGCATTGGCCTGCAATGCGTCGCGCTCGATCACGTCGAGCACGGCATTCGCAGCCGCACAGGCCACCGGATTTCCGCCAAAGGTACTGAAGAACTTGTCGTTTTGAGTAAAACGTTCGAGGATCTCGGGTGTCGTCACAACGCACCCGACGGCGATTCCATTGCCGATCGGTTTGCCCAGGGTCACGAAATCCGGCGTGATCCCGTGATTTTCAAACCCCCAGAACGCAGTGCCGCTTCTGCCGAACCCGTTTTGCACCTCATCCGCGATGATCATTCCG
>SLDH01000276.1 GCA_007125415.1 Roseovarius sp. | reverse complement strand
ATGCGGCTGGGGCGTGGGGCGCAGGGCGCGGCCAGCCAGCAAGGCACCGGTGATGATGGACAGAATGGCCAGAATGGCCGCGACGGAAAGTGTCGGTACACCCGACAATCCGGCCCCCACGGTGCAGCCGCCCGCCAAGACGCCGCCCGCCCCCATCATGGCGGCCCCCGCCAGATAGCGCAGGGTTTCTCGCGGGGTGCTGAAGCTTTGCCAGACGAATTCACCGCGCAGAATGGCTGAGGCAAAGGCGCCCAGCAACGCGCCTGCCACGAGCGCCGGGCCAAAGCCGGGGCTGATCGCGCTGGCGGCCATCGTGTAAAAAAGCGCATCGCCGGCCGGCGCTGTGAAGGAGAGCGATTCCATCGCGATAGGATCGAAATCATCAAAAAGCACAAAACCCGTTCCAATCCATCCAAGTGGCACGAGCAGCCCCAGCAGAGCCGCGAGGATGAGTGTGCCGAAGCGGCTTTCCGAGCGCCACGCCACCACCACCGCCACCAGAGCCAGGAGCGCTGTCCAGAGAAGCGGGCTGCCGGGCAGGGCAACCATGTCGAGCGGCATGGTAACGGATGCGATAGCGCTGCGCAGCGGTGCCAGAACGCCCCGCATCGTCGCATGGGCGACCGCGGCAAAGACCAGCAGAACCAGAAGCGCCCGCAGGTTCCCCGACGCGCTGAGCACGGTGAGGCGCGAGGCGCAGCCGCGCGTCAGCACCATGCCAACGCCAAAGAGCAGACCCCCGGCGATGATCGAGAGGACGGGCAGGTCGCTGGCCATGAAGCGATGCTCCGAGAAGCTGATCCAGCCTGCCGCCACCGCGGCCTGTGTCCCAAGTACCGCCGCTGCGAGCGCGGTCAGCCAGACACCGCCGGCGGCGCGGCGCTCAGCCCCGTCCACAAGCGCGCGACGCAGGCAGAAACGGGTGATCTGCGCCAGCGCCCCGAAAAGCAGGCCGAGGCCGAGGCCGAAGAAAACAGCAGCCTGAGGCGCGGTGAGGGTTTCGAACCCGAACGTTTCAAACATCAGCCTGACCTTCCGGATCAAAGCAAAAAGCGGAATTTTCTTCCAGATGGGCAAGTTGATCCTGAGGATCAAGTAAGGGTCCGGCAGGCAATCTCGGCTACGCCGGAATATTGTTCGGCTTTTCATTGAAATAGATGAACAGTGTTTCCGGGTTTCGGCCCCCGTTGGTCGAAGGACATGCCCCGCCTCGGCAAAGCCGACGCGCGTTCTTATTTCACTGTGGGTTCTGGCGCGGGTCCAGCGCGTCGCGCAGCCCGTCGCCGATGTAATTGACCGCAAGCAGGGTGAGCGAAATGGCAATACCCGGGGCCAGCGCGCGCTCGGGGAAGGTTTCGAGATAGACGGTGCCGTCACGCAACAGCCGCCCCCAGGTGGCGAAATCGGGGGGAAAGCCCAGGCTGAGAAAGCTGAGCGCGCTTTCGGTGATGATGGCCGTGGCAATCCCCAGCGTGGCCGAAACGAGGATCGGTGACAGTACGTTGGGAAGGACATGTCGGCGGATCATCGGCCAGCCCCGCGTGCCGCCCGCGCGCGCGGCGAGGATGAAGTCGCGCTCCTTCAGCGCCAGAACCTCGCCGCGCAGGATGCGCGCCGTTGGCATCCAGCTTGTGACGCCGATGGCCACGACGATGAGCAGGAAGATCCCTGCCTCGGGGCCGAACCGCGCGCTCAGCGCATCACGAAAGAGCATCACCATCACCAGCAGGAGTGGCAGCAAGGGCAGGGACAGAAAGAGATCCGTGAGCCGCATCAACGGTCCGTCAAGCCAGCGGACAAAGCCTGCCAGAACGCCGACAAGCGTGCCCAGGGTGAGCGCCAGCGCCATCGCCACGAAGCCCACGGCAAGCGAGATACGCCCCCCCGCCATCACCCGCGCCAGCGTGTCGCGGCCAAGCTGATCGGTGCCCAGCGGATGCGCCCAGCTTGGCCCGAGGTCGCGGTTGAGCGGGTCCAGCCGGTTTGGGTCCAGCCCCCACAGGAGGGGCCCGAGAAAGACAGCAAGGATGACGAGCATCAGAATCACCGCGCCCGCCAGCGCGCCCCGGTGGTATCGGAACTGCCGCCAGATATCGCCGGTCCGGCTCGAGGAGGGGGCGCGGGTCGGCTCAGCCATGTCGGATCCTGGGGTCGAGCAGGCCGTAGAGCAGGTCGGCAATGATGTTGAAAAGCACGATCAGAACCGCGATCATGAAAGTGACGGTCTGCACGGTGGGCAGGTCATTGGCGCGGATCGAGGTAAGGAGCAACTGCCCCAGCCCGTTCACGCCGAAGATGTTCTCGGTGATGATCGCGCCGCCGAAGATGCTGGGCACGCCGAGGGCAATCATCGTGACGACCGGGATCATCGAGTTGCGCAGCACATGGATGAGCACCACCGTATTCTCGCGCAGCCCCTTGGCGCGGGCGGTGCGTACATAATCTTCACGCAGATTGTCGAGCATGGAGGCACGCATGTAGCGGCTGATCTGGGCGGTGGTCTGCAGCGCCAGCACCATCACCGGCAGGATGCTCTGACGAACCTGAAAGGTGAAGCTTTCCCAGTCGGTCACCCGGTGGGTGGTGTCATAGATCATCGGCACCCAGCCCAGATGCACCGAAAAGATCACGATGAGGATTACCGCCGAGAAAAAGGGCGGCAGCGAATAGCCCAGCATCGCAACAAACGTGCCTGCCTGATCGAAGAGACTGTATTGGCGATAGGCCGAATAGATGCCGATGGGCAGCGCGATGAGGATGCCCACCACATAGGCCATGCCCACCACCCAGAGCGTCTGGGGCAGCCGCTGCATGACCAGTTCCATGACCGGGCTGCGAGTCTGCCAGCTGATCACCCGCTGGGTGCCCTCGGCAAAGCCGGTGCCGAAACGCGCATCCCACCAGACCATCGGCTCGACCGCGAAGAACTGCCAGAGCCATTTGCCAAAGCGCACTGGCGCGGGCTCGCCCAGCCCCAGCGCAATCCGCATCTGCTCGCGCACCTCATCAGGCACGGTCAGGGGGACCTGCGCCATAGGATCTCCGGGCGCAAGCTCGAGCAGCAGGAAGATCACCAGCGCAATGACGATCAGCGTGGGGACAGCGAGGATGAGCCGCCGGAGCGTGTAGGTCAGCATCACTCGGTTATGCGATACCACTCCGCAATATTCCACAACTCACTGTCCCAGGGGTTCATCTCGACCCCTCCCAGCGAGGCGACATGCCCCGAAAGGCGCCCCCGGTCGAGCAGCGGCACGATGGCATGGCTCTGCACGAGCGTGTCATTCATCTGCCGCACGATCCTGGCCCGTTCCTTCAGTCCGGCGGTACGACGCAGCTGCGCCACGAGCGCATCATAGGCCGGGTCGCAAAAGCGGGTCACGTTGCTGCCCTGCCATTGATTGTCAGGCCCGGGGATGCGCGAACAGCTCCAACCGGCCATATAGGCCTCGGGGTCGGTGCCTACGAACTGATTGGCGAACATCTGCACATCGGCGTGAAACTTCTGATAGGTGTCCGGACTGCCCGGATCGGAGCCGAAGAAGACGCCCGGATCGATATTGCGCAGTTCCACCTCGGCGCCGATATCCTCCCACCATTGCTTGATGAGAAGCTGAAAATCCTGCCGCACGGCGTTGGTCGATGTCTGAAAGAGCAGGGACAGGCGCACCCCGTCCTTAACGCGCACGCCATCGGGCCCCGGCGCCCATCCGGCGGCATCGAGCAGGGCGCGCGCCTCGTCGAGTTTCTGCGCGAGGCAAGCATCATTGGCGCTTGAGGCATAGATTTCGGGGGCCGACAGGATGTTGCAGGTGGGTCGGCCCGCGACCCCATAGCCGATTTCGGCCAGCAGATCACGGTCGATCGCCATGGAAAGCGCGCGGCGCAGGTCCGCGTCGCTCAGCACCGGGTGCGGATGCGCCGTGGTCGAGCGTTCGGGCCCCAGATCAGCCGACGGGTCGGTGAGGTTGAAAACGACCCGCTCCATCAAGGTGCTGAACCCCGAAACGATATGGCCCTTGCCGGAGGCCGTCATCCTGTCGAGCACCACGGGCGAAAGCTGCAGGTTCCACGCGTAATCGAACTGGCCTGTCTCCAGCACCGCGCGCGCCGCTGCCTCCGCATCTGTGCCGCCCTTGAGCAGAACGGAGGCGAAAGCGGGTTTGTCGGGCTCGCGATAGAGCGGGTTGGCATCAAACCGGATCACGTCATTGGGGCGGAACTCGGTGACGGTGAAGGGCCCGGTGCCAATGGGATTGAAATTTGCTTGCGTGCATTGTGGCGCCCGCGGCCCCAAACAATCGCCGAACTGCGCCGCCTGCAGCACCGGGGCCTGTGCGCCCACAAAGGCGTTGTAGGGGAAAGGCTGAGGCTCGCTGAAGGTGATGACAGCCGTCTGCGCATCGGGCGTGGCGATCGCGGCAATGCCGTCAAAACTCTCGATCTGCGCGCAGCCGCCGCCTTCGGCCGTGCAATACTGCCAGGTGAATTTCACATCTGCCGAGGTGACCGGTGTGGCATCCGACCACAAAAGCCCCTCGCGAAGCTGCCATGTGATCCGACGCAGGTCCTCGGACAGACCGCCGTTCTCAAGGGTGGGGATTTCCTCTGCCAGCCAGGGTATCATCTCGCCGACGGCATCGTAGCGCGCCAGGGGCTCGAGCACGATGGAAGCCGCCTCGATATCCTTGATGCCACCCGAAAGATACGGGTTCATGATCGACGGCGCTTGCCAGTAAAGGATATTCACCTGACCATCACGGCCGCGCTCGGCAAAGGCGGTCTGCGGCAAGAGTGCTGCGGCCAAGGCAAGCTGCATCAAAACGCTTTTCACGGTCATTCGGATCCCCATCGGTCGGCTTTCGCCTGATGCGGCGCGCCCCGGCAAAGGCAGGCCACAATCTTCGACGCTAGCATGAAGCCCTGCTTGCGGGAAAGAGAGATTTCTGAGGTCTCTTGCCCGTTGCGAGTGGCTTGGTCATTGTCGCCCGTCGCAGCAGTTGACAGGGCGTCGCGCGCTTCTAAGCTTGGGGAGCCGGGTCGAAGGGGTGAGTGTCATGCAGGTGCTGGTCCAGGGCTTGATGACCAGCCGATAACCACGCGCTGAGAGCGGGAGGCGATGATGACGCGGATTTTACGCTTTCGGGGAGACAGCGCGATGCTCTTCGACCCTTTGTTGCGCATCTGCTTCCATTTGCGTTCTCTTGCATGTGCCGCGGGGCTTGTCTGGTGTCTCACACCCCTGGCCGCCCGGGCTGAGCCAGATGATCAAACGCCCGAT
>SLDH01000226.1 GCA_007125415.1 Roseovarius sp. | reverse complement strand
CGCAATCGGGCGCCTATGTCGGCGGCTGATTTCGACTGACCAAATCCTGATCGAAACGGGCGGTTCTCCGCCCGTTTTTCGTTTTTAACAGACCGCCACACGAGAGCCGCTTCATTGTATCCCAAAGTAGCCCATTGTGCTCCGACGTATGCGAATGTTTATCGTAACATATTGTGAATAAAAGACTCTTTTCTTTGCGGAAAGCTCTGGTAACGCTGGTCTCCAGCGCCCTTGTCGGCAGGAACATGGGCCAGGGACAGCCAACGAGACGAGAGTGAGGCAATGCAGCGCAACAAGATATCCCAGACCGCAGATGCGGAGCCGGACGAGGCGACAAGCCCGGCGGCCTCCGAAGGGATCTACGTCACCCAGCTCGCGCGGCCGGTGACCAGCCCGCGAGAGTGGACGATCCGACGGATTGAAACGGTGGTCGGCTCAATCGCCTGAACCGCCTGAACCGCGTATCATGTGCCGTCGCCTTGTGGCTTGTCACCGTGCTGCGCTATCGGTCAACTATCTACCGAAGCAGCAGGGGAAAACCATGACAGCCAGCACATTCACAAGCCCGCAAGGGCGCAAGATCGCCTATCACCAGTCTGAGGGGGCCGGTCCGGGTGTGGTGTTTCTCGGCGGCTTCAAATCCGACATGGAGGGCACCAAGGCGCTGCGGCTGGCGGCATGGGCAGAGCGTACGGGGCGCAGCTTCCTGCGGTTCGACTACTCGGGCCATGGTCAGAGCAGCGGAGAATTCGAGGAAGGCACCATCGGGGACTGGGCCGAGGATGCCGAGGCAGCAATTGCGGCGCTGACCACAGGCCCGCAAATCCTAGTCGGCTCCTCCATGGGCGGGTGGATCGCACTATTGCTGGCGCGCCGGGCAGCGGCCAGGGTGGCCGCCCTTGTGACCATTGCCGCCGCGCCGGATTTCACCGAAGATTCCATGTGGGCGCGCTTCAGCGAGACGCAAAAGGCCGAACTTGCGCGCGCAGGCCAACTGGCCCTGCCCAGCGATTATGGCGAGCCCTACATCATCACGCAGCGGCTGATCGAGGACGGGCGTGCGCATCTGGTGCTGCGCACGCCGCTGCATCTGCCTTTTCCCACGCGGTTTCTCCAGGGCACGGCCGATGAGGATGTGGAATTGGCTGTGGCCCTGCGCCTGCTCGAGCACGCATCCGGCCCCGACATGCGCCTCACGCTGGTGGATGGGGCCGATCACCGCTTTTCCGATGAAACCTGCTTGTCGCTCATCGAGCGCACCATCGAGGAGGTCATTGCACGCATCAATGAATGACCGGAAAGCATTGACCGCGCAGCGCCATATGGCAAGGTGAGCGCGAGGCAGAAAAAAGCAGCCTGCAAGGGATGAGCAGTCATGGGCGAACCGCTGGTTCTTCTTCCCGCAATGATGTGTGACGCGCGGGTGTTCGGCCCGCAACTGGCGGAGATGAGCCCGCATTTCACGCTGACCGTCGCCCCGGTCACGATGGGTGAACGGATCGAGGAGATTGCCTCCAATCTTCTCGATACCTTGCCACGCAAATTTGCGCTGGCCGGGCTGTCGATGGGCGGGATCGTCGCCATGGAAATCCTGCGCCGGGCGCCGGACCGGGTAACGCGGCTCGCGCTCATGTCCACCAATGCGCTGGCTGAAACTCCGCAGGGTGCAGCCGATTTCGAGCCGCGAATCATCAAGGCGCGCTCGGGACGGCTCGATGAGATGGTGGCCGCCTTCATCCCTCCCGAAGCGCTGGCGCCGGGGCCCTACCGAGGCGATGTCGTGGCGCTTTTGACTGATATGGCCGACAACATCGGTGCGGACACGGTGATCCGGCAGGCGCGCGCGCTGCAGCGCCGCCGCGATCAACAGGCGGTTTTGCGCAGATGCAAGGTGCCTGCACTGGTCTTGTGTGGCGCCCATGACACGCTGACCCCTGTCAAGCGGCACAGTTTCCTGTCGGAACTGATCCCTTATGCCGAGCTGAAAATCATCGATGGGGCCGGGCACCTTCCGACATTGGAGCAACCCGCCGAAACCACGGCGGCGCTGGTGGCCTGGATGAAGCAGCCTTTCATTCTGCAAAGCCGCGTCGAGGCCTGACCCCCTCCAAGTGCGTTGCGCCGGAAAACCGTTCCGCGCCGCGCTCGCCCCATTGTCTCGCCCGGGCGGCGCCCGACCCTCTCCGCGGGAGGGCGCCGCACGTCTCTTGACGTAAAGACAAAGGGGGAAGAACAGCCTCCCTCGCTGTTGCAGCCCCTGCCCATGTTTCAGGGGCCTGCAAGATCAGCGCGGGTTGTCGTCGTCCGGGGCGTCCGGGTCGGGCTGGCCAATGCCCTTGAAGACGAACTTGAAGGGAAGAATCCAGATGATGCCGAGAACGAGATAGATCAGAAGCTCCAGCCAGAAGGCCGGACGGTCTAGGCTGCTGATGACGGTGGTAGCCACGATCACATAGATGGGCATCCCGACAAGCAGGATCACCAGCGACCAACGGCGGCGTGCCTTGTAGCTTAAAGCCATGTTCCCCTCAATCGGCAAATGGATCCGTCACCAGAACCGTATCGTCGCGTTCCGGCGACGTGGAGAGTAGCGCGACGGGGCACTCTATCAACTCTTCCACCCGGCGTACGTATTTGATCGCCCCTGCTGGCAGATCGGCCCAGCTACGTGCGCCTTCGGTACTTTCATGCCAGCCGGGCATGTCCTCGAAGACCGGCGTGCAGCGGGCTTGCTGATCGGCAGCGGTGGGCAGGTAATCCAGCCGCTCGCCGTCCAGCATGTAGCCGGTGCAGATCCTGAGCGTGTCGAATCCGTCGAGCACATCGAGCTTGGTGAGGGCGATTCCGTTGATGCCGGAGGTGGCGCAGGTCTGGCGCACGAGGCACGCATCGAACCAGCCGCAGCGGCGCTTGCGCCCGGTGGTGGTGCCGAACTCGTGACCCCTCTCACCAAGACGGTGGCCATCGGCATCATGCAGCTCGGTGGGGAAGGGGCCTTCGCCGACACGGGTTGTATAGGCCTTCACGATGCCAAGCACATAATCGATCGCGCCGGGGCCGACACCGACACCCGTCGCGGCCTGTCCGGCGATCACATTGGAGGAGGTGACGAAGGGGTATGTCCCGAAGTCGATATCGAGCAATGCGCCTTGCGCGCCTTCGAAGAGAATGCGTTTGCCCGCGCGGCGCTTGTCGCGCAGGACCTTCCAGACAGGGGCGGCATAGGGCAGGATCTGAGGCGCCACCTCGTTCAGCGCGGCGATCAGCGCGTCCCGGTCCACAGGGGCGATCCCGAGCCCCCTGCGCAGCGGGTCATGATGCTGCAACGCGCGGTCCACCCGCGCTTCCAGTGTGGCCGCGTCAGACAGATCGGCCACCCGCACAGAGCGGCGCCCCACCTTGTCTTCATAGGCAGGGCCGATGCCGCGCCCGGTCGTGCCGATCTTGGTGCCCTTGCTGGCGGCTTCCTCGCGCGCGCGATCCAGCTCGCCATGCATGGGCAGGATCAGCGGCGCATTCTCGGCAATCATCAGGGTGTCAGGCGTGATCTCGACACCCTGCGCACGGATCGTCTCGATCTCGCCGATCAGGTGCCACGGGTCAAGCACGACACCATTGCCGATGATGGAAAGCTTGCCGCCGCGAACGACGCCCGAGGGCAGCGCGTGCAGCTTGTAGACATCGCCATCGACAACCAGAGTGTGACCCGCATTATGCCCGCCCTGAAACCGGGCGATCACATCGGCCCGCTCCGAGAGCCAGTCGACGATCTTGCCCTTGCCTTCGTCGCCCCATTGTGCGCCCACGACTACCACATTGGCCATGCCAGACCTCTCCTTGTCGAAACCCGCGCCGGTATAGCGGGCAAGTCCTGCGGGCGAAACCGGTATTTCGCGCCGCCACGCGCGGCAGGCCTGCCGCACAACCCGGAATGACGCGACCTGCCGAAACAGAGCGCGTCACAATCCATATTGTCGGGTTGCGGGGGGCGGCGGAATTGCATAGATACCGCTCTGTCACCTTCCTCACCGGGCCGATCTTTTCATGGAAAACGTCATCCTCACCGTCCATCTGCTTCTGGCGCTCGCCCTCATCGGTGTCGTGCTGATCCAGAAGTCCGAAGGGGGCGGGCTCGGCATTGGTGGCGGCGGCGGAACCGTGAGCGGGCGGCCGCCGGCCACGGCACTGGGCAAGGTGACATGGCTTCTGGCCATTGCCTTCATCGGCACCTCGATCACCCTGACGATCCTGGCCGCGCAAAGTGCGACCGGCATTTCCGTGCTGGACCGCATCACGGATGCTCCGGTGCGGACACCGGCGATCGATCCATCCGTGCCGGCTGATGGCGGACTGTTGCCGCCCCCGGTGGATGATGGTCAGCCCCTGCTGCCGACAGCAGAGTGAGTGTCCACAACTGATTGCGACATGCTCGTTTGACGCAACATCATCTTGCGGTTCTCTTGCGTGCCGCGTGCGAATCCTGTATGGGTTGAGTCCCGTGGCAGTGCGGCATCGAGCGTCGTCCGGCAACTCACGCAATACAGCTATCACGGGGGAGTGAGCCAGCTCATGGCGCGGTATATTTTCATTACAGGTGGCGTCGTCTCATCACTCGGCAAAGGCCTTGCCTCGGCGGCGCTGGGTGCCCTTTTGCAGGCGCGCGGCTTTTCGGTGCGGCTGCGCAAGCTCGATCCCTATCTCAATGTCGACCCCGGAACGATGAGCCCTTTCGAGCATGGCGAGGTTTTCGTCACCGATGACGGTGCGGAGACCGATCTTGATCTTGGCCATTACGAGCGGTTTACGGGCGTGCCCGCGCGCATGACCGACTCGGTCAGTTCCGGGCGCATCTATTCGGACGTTCTCGAAAAGGAGCGTCGCGGCGATTATCTCGGCAAGACGATCCAGGTCGTTCCGCATGTCACGAACGAGATAAAGGAATTCCTGAAGATCGGTGATGACGAGGTCGATTTCATGCTGTGTGAAATCGGCGGCACGGTGGGCGATATCGAGGGGCTGCCCTTCTTCGAGGCGATCCGCCAGTTCAGCCATGACAGGCCGCGCGGGCAATGCATCTTCATGCATCTCACCCTGTTGCCCTATCTGGCGGCCAGCGGAGAGTTGAAGACCAAGCCCACCCAGCACAGCGTCAAGGAATTGCAGAGCATCGGCATCGCCCCCGATATCCTCGTCTGCCGGTCCGAGCAGCCGATCCCCGAGAAAGAGCGCGAAAAGATCGCGCTCTTTTGCAATGTGCGCAAGGACGCGGTGGTGGCGGCCTATGATCTCGGG
>SLDH01000147.1 GCA_007125415.1 Roseovarius sp. | reverse complement strand
CTCTTGCCGTAGAAGCAGAGGGGAAGAACAGTTTCCCTCGCTTTTGCAGCCCCTGTTCATTTTTCGGCTGGCTGCATTAAATAAACTTGGCGCTCAGTAAAATTATTTGACTCCTCCACGGTAGAGACCTTACCCTTCACATGATCCGCGCTCTGAATGCGCGGCGTGAATGATGCATATGCGAAAGCCAATCCTAGAGAGGTCAATAGAATGTCCAATCAAGCTCCTTCGGTGGAAGAACTCATTCAGAAAGCGAAAGAGGGCAGCCTATCGCGCCGACAATTCAGCGCATTGCTCGGCGCGACCGGCGTGTCGCTTTTCGCGATGCCCATCGGCTCGCGGATGGCAAGCGCCGCAGATGGAGAGGCCTTTTACTTCACCTGGGGCGGCTACGACATTCCGGAATTGCTGCAGGAATACTATGAAAAACACGGTGCTCTTCCCGACATGGCCCCCTATGCCAGCAGCAACGAGGGCCTGACCCGGGTGCAGGCGGGCTTCGTCGTCGATGTGATGCACCCGTGCAATTCCAACATTGATGAGTGGATCCGCGCAGGCGAGGTTCAACCTATTGACACCTCCAGGCTGTCGCATTGGAATGATGTGATCCCCTCGCTCAAGGAAATCGGCAAGCATGAGGGCGAACACTACTTCGCGTCGACCGAATGGGGACAGACCTCCTTTGTCTACCGGACGGACCTTGTGGACCTGCAAGGCGAAGAGGAAAGCTGGGGGCTGCTTTGGGACGAGCGCTATGCCGGCCGAATCGGCATGCTGGGCAATGAGGGCGACACCTGGTGGTGCGCGGCCATCTATGCCGGCATTCCATTCGAGGAAATCGGCACGCCGGAAAACATCGCAAAGGTTGCGGAGCTTCTGCGTGAACAGCAACCACGGGTCTTGGCCTATTACGATGATGTCACAACGATGGAGCAGGCGCTTGCATCGGGCGAGCTCGTGGCGGCAATGACCTGGAACGAGACTCCCGCGCGCCTTCTGGCCCAGGGCATACCTGTCAAATGGGCCGATCCCAAGGAAGGCGCTCTCACCTGGGTTTGTGGTGCGGCCATCCATGCAGGTGCGCCGCGGATCGACAAGGCGCATGACGTGGTCGATGCGTTGCTGAGCCCAAGCGCGGGCAATTTCTGGATCGATCAGTACGGATACGGTCACTCGAACATCAAATCGTTCGACACCGTTACCCCGGAACGTCTGGTCGAGCTGGGCCTGCCGACTGATCCTGCCGAGATGCTGGAAGCCGGCAAGTTCCAGATTCCGGCAGATGATCAGTTCATGAGTACCATCGCGAACGAATTCGCGGATATCAAGGCCGGCTTCTGAGGCCATAAACACCGCATTTGACACCGCACAATGCGACCGGCGCCATCTACCGCGCCGGTCGCCTCAGCAGACTCAACCTGAAGAAAGGGTAAAATGATGCCAAAGGACGGAGTAACGAGAAGAACAGCCATGTTCGATCGGGATGCGAACCCGGCAGATGTGGTGGCCGCGCTGATGCGCGATGGTGCCGTGATCGTGAAAAACCTCGTGAGTGACGAGGTGGTTGACACGGTGGCGGCCGAGTTGCGCCCCGAATGGGATGCAAAGGGCCTCGAGAAGGCCAGCGCCTTCAACAACTCGCTCACCAACAGGATCGGCAACATTCTGGAAGTTGCGCCCAGCGCAGCGGCGTTGCTGGAACATGACATGGTGATCGCCGTGGCCAATGGCGCACTTCTGCCCCATTGCGCCAATTACCGCATCAGCAGCATGAGCGCGATCGAGGTGCTGCCCGGCGAGAAACATCAGGCCCTGCACCGCGACGATACAGTCTACCCGATCGATATCGCCGGCATGGAACTGCAGATCGGCGTGATGTGGGCGCTCAATGACTTCACCGAAGAAAACGGCGCAACACGGGTCGTGCCCGGCAGCAACAGGCTGCTTAGAAGCTGGCACCTGCCCGACCTGAGCAACTGGGAATCAGCCGTGATGCCCAAGGGCTCGGCCGTATTCTACATGGGATCCACATGGCACGGCGCGGGCGCGAACACGAGTGACAGCAGCCGGATGGGTCTGATCAACGTCTATGCGTTGGGCTGGCTGCGCCAGGAGGTGAACCAGTATCTCGTGCATCCGCCGGAAATCGCCGCAAAGTTCTCGCCGCGGCTGCGGGCCTTGCTGGGCTATGCAATGCACAGTTCGGGCGACGACCCGCTGGGCCACGCGCCTGCCGACAATCCTGCCTGGGTGCCGGTTCTGCCCGAGAAGGAATGGATCGAAGGCCGCGATGGCAGGGGCACGGAAGCCGATGCTCGGGTCCAGGCTGGTGAATGACCAGAATGGCATCGACCGGAAAGCGGCGAGCCGTCATGGCCGATGGTGCACTAATTGCCGGAGCAAAGCCCGCTCCGGCAGTTGGTGACCGGAGCCGCGCCTGAATGTCGGCGGAAGTGGACGTTATCGTGATCGGCGCTGGCGCGGCCGGTCTGGCGGCTGCCAGGGAACTTTCCCGACGTGGCTGCAGCGTCACCCTGTTGGAGGCTGCAAACCGCATCGGCGGGCGCGCTTTCTCCGAAGAATTCGTACCCGGCGAATGGTTCGATCATGGCTGCGCTTGGCTGGTTGGCGGGGAAACGAACCCCTTCACCCCCATCGCAACCGAGCATGGTCTGTCCCTTTCGACCGAAACGCGCCCTCTTTTCACGCTGGAGCATACGCGCCTTATCCGCAACGGCAGGCGCATAGACGCCGCCGAGCGAAAGGCCCGTCTGGCCTATTACGAGGCCTGTGAGACGGCCATCGCCGCAGCCGCCGAAGAGGGGCGTGATGTGCCACTGAGCGCGGTGATCCCGCAGGATCCGGCGCTGGATCAGCCTTTTCGCACGATGATCGATGTCTCCTGGGGCGATGCGACGACCGATCGGGTCTCGACCATTGATCATGGCACCGGCGAAGGCGATCTGGGCTACCGGGTTCACAAGGGCCTCGGCACTCTCGTGGCGATCTGGGGCGCCGATATGCCGGTCTCGCTAAACGTCACTGCCGAGAGGATCGACTGGTCCGGGCCGCAGATGAAAGTGATTACCGACAAGGGCACGCTCACCGCGAAAACCGTCCTGATCACCGTGTCGACCGGTGTTCTGGCAGACGAGCGCATCCGATTTCATCCGCCCCTGCCGGACTGGAAGCAGGAGGCGATCAATGATCTGCCGATGATCACGGAAAACAAGGTCGGTCTGTATCTGCGCCCCGGTTTCATTACCGATGCAGACCGCGCCTATCACGCGACATGGACCGATGACGGCCTTTCGGCAAAGGTCGATACGGCCGTGACGGGCGGCAATACTGCCGTGGTGCTTTTTGGCGGGCCCGAGGCATTATCGCTCGAAAAAGAGGGCCCTGCGGCCATGGAAAGCTTTGCGACGGATCGGCTGTCCGATATTTTCGGCAGCAATGTCCGAAAGGACGTAAGGCGCAGCATCGCGACCGGATGGAAGGGCAACCAAGCGACGCTTGGTTCCTGGGCGGCAGCACGACCGGGCCGGGCCTGTCAGCGAAAAAGGCTTGCACAATCCGTGGACGATCGGTTCTTCTTTGCAGGGGAAGCGACGATGACAGGATCAAAAGGCACATGCCATGGTGCGTATTTCTCGGGGCTGAGAGCCGCGCGGGAAATTGCCGACAAGATCGCGCCAGCGATGCCTGAGGCCGGGCTGACGGGATGAGTTTGAGATGGGCATCGGACACCGCAAACAATGAGAAACATGATTGGAAACCTGATGAGACGTGACGCGCCCGTTTCCCCTTGTGATTGCGGGGCGTTTGTTCCGAGGCTTTGTGGCATTGGCAACAAGAGCCGGAGGACAAACTGATGGCCGAAGGAACTGCTTCGTCTAGTCTCAACGAGGCCATCGGCACCGCCAGACCGCGACGCAAGCGGCGCTGGGTGACACAGGATACAAGGCGCGGGATGACACTACTCAGCCCGATCCTGTTGCTGTTCATGTTCGCGTTGGCGCTGCCGATTTTTCTGCTGTTCACGATCAGCTTCTGGACACAGACCGGCCTGAGACCAACTCCCGGCTTTACCTTCGACAACTATCTCGCCTTTTTCGAGCGACCGGTCTATGCGACGCTGCTTCGGCGCTCCATCGAGAACTCGGCGCTGGTTGCCCTGATCACGGTGGTTCTGGCCTATCCAGCCGCCTATTTCGTCGCCTTCAAGGTGAAGAAAAACAAGGCAATGTGGCTCATCCTGATCACCATACCCTTCTGGACGAGTTATCTGCTCAGGGTATTCGCGTGGAAAGTCGTTCTGGGCTATAACGGTGTCATCAACTCCGGCCTGATGACAGTCGGCCTGATCGAGGAGCCGCTTACCTTCCTGCTCAACAATCGGCAGGCCGTGATCATTACCTTGGCCCATGCCTGGGCGGCTTTCGCGATCTTGCCCATCTATGTGTCCCTCGAAAAGATCGACCGATCCTATCTCGAAGCGGCATCGGATCTTGGCGAAGGTCCCGTCGGGCAGTTCTTCAGGGTGACACTGCCGCTTTCCCTGCCCGGCATCATCGCCGCTGCGCTTGTCATCTTCATTCCGACCGTGGGCGACTATGTCACGCCGCTGTTGGTCGGTGGGAACAACGGCCTGATGATCAGTAACGTCGTCCAGGTCCAGTTTGGCCGAGGAAGTAACTGGCCCCTCGGTTCGGCGATCTCGGTCATCTCGATGATCACGATCACCGGCGTGGTCTGTATTTTCCTGTTGCTGACTCAACAATTGAAGAGGCGCCTGACATGAGCACCGCAAGACGCGCCCGGAAGCTTCCGCTGCTCGGCATATACACCTGCATCTATCTGCTCATCCTGTATATCCCGGTGCTGTTCCTGCCACTCTTCTCATTCAACGATTCAATCTACATCGCTTTTCCGCTGAAGGGTTTTACCCTGGAATGGTATCGGGAAATGTTCACCAACTCAGCGATGTTACGGGCGCTTGAAAACAGCGTGAAGGTTGGGGTCGCTGTTGGTATCGTATCGACCTTGCTGGGGATCATGGCCGCAAAGGCCTTCACCGCCTACAGAATCCGGTATGCGGGCGCCATTCAGGGGTTTATCGCGATCCCCCTCGTCATCCCGTTCATCATCCTCGGCCTCTCGCTGCTCGTCATCTTCAGCCAGCTCGGTGTGCCGCTCTCGCTCTTCACGATCGGAATCAGCCATGTGGTGATCTGCGTGCCATTCTCGATGCTCGTTCTGATCTCACGGCTGGAGGGTTTTGACAGCGGATTGACG
>SLDH01000247.1 GCA_007125415.1 Roseovarius sp. | reverse complement strand
GACCCTAGCCTATGCGCTGCATGGGCCAATGTCTTTGAAGTCTGAGATGAAGTGTTCATTCGTCTGACCCCGTCCCGCCGGTCAGAAATATTTGTAGCAGCAGAAAGGCAATTCCGAGTGCCACCCATATCGCTTTGCTTGTCACCGGGCGGTCGCCAGCGACCGTCTCGGCAGATCGCTTCAGGCTGCCTGACATCTGGCCTTCCGGTAGCAACTGGCTCAGGTCTTGTGCGACCCTCAAGTGATCGCTAGCCAGCGTCGGCACGTCCCAAAATCGAGCAAGCTGCTTTCCCAACCGCGTTTGCGCTGCGGCGCGCCCCAGCGTGACCAATTCAGCGGTTTCTTTCCATGGATCAAGGCCGAGCCGCGCGAGCGTGGAAAGGACCGTCACGGTATATCCCCTCCGGTCCTTGCCAACCGAAGCGTAGAGAAACCTCTCGAATTCGGGCGGGTGCGGGTTGAGGACATTGTGTGCGTTCATAGCCAATCCTTTCTTTGGTTACCGGAGCGCAGATCGCCCCTGTCTCCCACAGGCTACGCGCAGCGCGGTCTCCGCGCGCTTACACAGGTCAGTGCTGGCGACTGGTCTGGAGTATTCTCAACCGACGCAGTTCTCGGAACTAACTTGTGTCAGCGCGCATCACATACGTCTGGGCTATAGAAACGAAAACCGTTCGGCTGTTCACTGCTTGAAAACTTGGGCCGAAAACAGGGATGGACGACAGATATGCCATACATCGCGGAGGCCAGAAATGACCATGCGGTCGACCAAATCGACGGTGACGTTTTCGAACCCATTCACCTTGTCGGGATACCCGGGCGAACTGCCTGCCGGTGACTACGAAGTCATTGTCGAAGAAGAGCTTCTCCGGGGGCTGAGCTTCGAGGCTTACCGACGGACAGCGACGTACCTGACAGTGCGCGGCAGAGGCAGCCATGCGGGACGCTCCGAGTTGCGGGCGACTTACGACAGCGACTTGAAAGAGGCGCTGAGCCGAGATCACGGTAAAACCAAGAAGAACGATAACAGCGATGCGGCGCTTTCCCCGCAGGAGGATAGAACATGAACACTCGCGAATGGCTCAAACCCGGCATTTATGGCGCGCTGATCGGCGCGGTCTTCGTCGGTGTCGTCGGATTCACATGGGGCGGCTGGGTGACCGGCGGAACCGCGAATGACAGGGCGATGGCGATGTCCCGAGACGATGTCGTCGCCTCCATGGTACCGGTCTGCCTAGACATGGCGCGCTCCGACCCGTCACGGGCGGACAAGATGGAGACGATCCGGGACGCCTCGACATATCAGCGGCGCGACGCCGTCATGGCGGCAGGTTGGGCGACGGTTCCCGGAGCTGATGCACCTGACCGGGACATCGCGCAGGCTTGCCTGGCAGCTCTTGATGTCGATCGCTCGCCGGAGCTCCCGGAAAGCGCGGTCGATGAAGGATGAATCGCGCCAGCCCGATAGCTTCCTCCTAGACCACCGACCTCGAACGGCGCTTGCTGGCCCACGAACGGATCCTGCAAGCTCTGATCGCCTTCATGGCGCGCACGGAGCCGCGCTTCATCGATCATTTGAGAGCATTGTTCGTCGAGCCGATGAGTATGGTCCGTCACGAACATGACCATCGCGAAACGAATGATTACGCGTAAGAATCCATTCGCGCCGTGATGCTCCTAGGAGAAATGCGCAAACCCAAAGCGAAGGAGCCGGAAATGACCAACATGAAAACCGTACCGCCGAAAAGTAAAGGAGCACAGGATTCTTCCATTATCCGACCGTCGCAGCGCGGTGGGGTTCAAGTGCGCGAAAGAAACGGCATCTGGGAGGTGCAGGTCGATGGCAAGTTCCGCGGCGACTACCACCAGAAGGAACATGCTCTTGCTGCTGCGGCCTTGCACAAGTTGTCGCCCCGATGACCGGTAGCACTCATCCGACGGTCCCGCAGGACTTCTCGATCCAGGTGGCCGAGAACGAAGGCATGCCATCGAGACCGAATTTCAAGGCCCTCCAACCACCGACCTTGTGCACCCGACGGCTGATCGGAACGCTCGTGCTTAGGCTATCGAAGACAAGCGCGGCAAACGATGGACTCTGGTCAGGGGATAAGTGTTGATGAGACACAACGAGGCTCCAACAAAATACCCGGTGGCAGAGTCGATTGCGAGATCGGTGAGCGTGACCGGTGTGATCGCATCCATGACCTTCCCCGTCTTTGCGCGGGACGGGATTGGCCTGATGCCGCAGAACGCCGATCTCGACCGATCCGGCAACCGGTGGAATTGCAATCGAGGCTTCCGTCTCTTCGACGTGGCGCGCATTCTTGGAAGTTGATCGTGAAATGACAAGGTGCGGCCGCATGTCCGGCATGCGGGTCAGCATAGGGTGTCGTCTGCGATACAGCTTCCCGCAACCGACACCGCTGATCGCGCTGCTGAACGTCCACTACTCGCGCTTTGGCGATCTGGAGCGCGCCGATTACCTCGTAACGTCGCCGAGCGTGCCGCTCGAAAGCTGCCGAGACGGCTTCGGCAACTGGTGTACGCGCCTCCTGGCTCCGGCGGGCGACTTCTCCTTGTCGACGGATGGAATCTTCCGCGACACGGGCCGGCCCGATCCCGCATCCCCGGGCGCGCAGCAGCACGCGGTTCAGGAACTGCCGTTCGAGACTCTGGTGTTCCTGCAGGGGAGCCGTTATTGCGATACCGATCTTCTTTCGGAGGAAGCGTGGCGTCTTTTCGAGACCACGAAACCCGGTTGGTCCCGCGTCCAGGCAATCTGCGATTTCGTGCGCGGACATGTCCGCTTCGACTACATGGAGGCGAAAGCGACTCGCACCGCATCGCAAACCCTCGCCGAGCGGCAGGGTGTCTGCCGCGACTTCGCCCATCTCGCCATCTCGCTATGTCGCTGCATGAACATCCCGGCCCGCTACTGTACCGGATATCTGAGCGACATCGGTGAACCTCTCCCTCATCCTCCCGGTGATTTTGCCGCGTGGATGGAGGTGTTCCTTTCTGGAGAATGGCACATGTTCGATCCCCGGAATAACAGACCGATGATCGCAAGAATACTTGTCGCGTGCGGTCGTGATGCCGCCGATGTCCCTTTGACCCAGACATTCGGCCAGAACATTCTGACGGAATTCAAGGTATGGACGGATGAATTGACCTGACTCACCTTGGCTTCCTTTTCGATGCGCCATCGTAAATCGGGTCGCCAATCCCCATATATGCAATACCGATGCCAAGCATCCCGGTCCGTCATGGACAAGGAATTGGCACCGGCCAATCAAAGGATTGACGATATGTCCTTCAAGGAACTGACCACCAGGGCTGCTGCCGCAATGAAGCCGAAACCTGCGGTGAATGCCGCGAAGACCCCGGTCGCGGAAAACGATCCCAAGGCTGCCGGCAAGGAAGCGCCGGCGAAAGCCAAGACATCTTGACCTTTGCACAGGCTACGCGCCCCGTTTTCGAAGGGGGCGCGCATCACCCGCATCCACACCGGAGAGGATCACGCCAATGGAAGATCTGACGCACAAGACCGTCGCGGTATTCGCCCGGCCGTTCAATGTGCCCGGCTTTTCCGAGACACTACCGCCAGGAGAGTATGAGATCGAGACGGAGTTGGTGTCACCGCCTGACAACCAAGATCCCGAAGCCTGGAAAGCCTCCGTCCTGGTGAAGCTTCATTCCCGGATATCCCATCCCGGGCTTTCACGGACCCTGACCGTTTCCCTTGCCGACCTCGACCATGCGCGGGCAAGAGACAAGCTGACGGGCAGGGCGTTGTCCGACTTCTTCCTAGACGAAATGCTGGCTGATCCGATGGTCCGCCTCGTGATGCAGGCCGACGGTGTTTCCGAGGCGCATCTGAGACATCTCTACTCGGGGCGCAGGACGCCTGATCCTGATTTGAATGTGCCGGCGCCGACGACGCCCATCCAAAGGACGCGGGACGATGCGTCAATCCGGGCCGCCGAAAACGAAGGCATGCCTTCAAGACCGGAAACGCTGTCGCGATCGAGCAGCCGCCACTTAGCGGGACAGACTTGATGGCGCACAAGGCAGCCGACGACAGGGCAGTGCCAGAAATTGCGGCCGCGCGGGCCCATGGCGACGTTCCGCAGCAACGCCAATGTCTGCGATGCGAAACCTTGTTCTGGAGCGAGGGTTTCGGAGAGCGGATTTGTCGTCGCTGCAAAGGGTTGAACGCCTGGCGAAACGCCGCGCCTGTTAGCCCGGGTTCATCGCACCGCAACTGATCTGCATCGACACGCGTACCGCGTTCCTCGAACCACACTGGACCCGATTTTGGCCTGTCTCGACCTCTTCCACACTACAACCTACCGGTACCGGCAGGCGGTCAAACTTGGACCGCACAGGCTGATGCTGCGTCCCCGCGAAACGCGAGAGTTGCGGCTTTTGTCGCACGATTTGTCAATTACTCCGCCAGCGACCGTAACCTGGGCGCATGATGTGGCCGGAAACGCGATCGCTACCGCCGTCTTTGACGCTCCGACAGATCAATTGGTGATCGATAGCCTCGCCGTGGTGGAGCTGAGTGCGCCAGCCTGGCCAGTCTTTCCCATCGCGGCCTCGGCCGCACAATTTCCCTTCATCTATCCCGCCGACGAATGGACGGACCTCGGTGCGCTGACGGTTCCGCAATACCACGATGCCGATGGCCGCTTTGCCAACTGGATCGAGGGCTTTGTGATGGCGCGCCCGACCGACACCCTGTCGCTTCTGAAAGACATCAGCAATGGCGTGTTCACGCAGATTTCTTATCAGAGCCGCGACGCAGAAGGCACCCAGTCGCCGATCGAGACACTCGACCGGGGGTGGGGCTCGTGCCGTGATTTCGCAGTCCTGCTAGCAGAATCTGCCCGCCGTCTTGGCCTGGGGGCTCGTATTGTCTCGGGTTATCTGTCTAATCCCGAAATAAGCCTCGTTGGATCGGCGGGCACAGGATCTACCCATGCCTGGGTCGAGATATTTATCCCCGGTGCTGGCTGGATTGCCTTCGATCCAACCAACCGAAGCGTCGGATCGCAGAACTTGATACCAGTTGCCGTCGGTCGGGGCATTCAGCAAATTTCTCCAATAACGGGGAAGATTTCGGGAGGCCCCAGGGTCTTTTGTGACCTTTCGGTTGGAGTTTCGGTTCGAATGTCAGCGCCTTTCGAAGACTCAATCTAGTCACCTGGAACCAAATTTGCCATCATTGACTTGAGGCATGGTGAGGCATGGTTTGGAGGTGACGGCATGCGTGGTCGGGCGTCGGTTGCGATTTCACTCAGCGATGAGGAACGCGGT
>SLDH01000173.1 GCA_007125415.1 Roseovarius sp. | reverse complement strand
TCACGGCGCGTCCACCCGCCAGCGCCACCTCTCCCGCCTGGGTCGAGGTGATCACCCGCTCGGTCTTGTAAAGCCCCTCCCTGCGCAGCCCGTCCAGCCGCGCTTCGATATCCGAATTCAGCCTCTGTCCAGCCGTCATCCACCCGCTCCCCGCTCACACCTGCCAGACTTCATTTTGCCCAGACTTCATTTTGCCAAAAATACTCGAATTCCGACGCTCGCCGCCGGGAACAGAGCATGACAAACGCGCCCTCACCCGGTCACAGTGTCACATTCGGCAGGGTCAGATCAATGCACGCCACCATGCATCCCGAGATCAGCATGCGCGCGGCCCGACGCGATCATGATCACCGTGATGTTTCTTCCCGATCAGCCCGTGATCCGCGGCCGCCCGCTGGCCTCGACGATGATCGTGGCTTCAAGAAATACCTCACGGGCTTCCGCCTGCGCCATCGTCACCTCACGCGTTGCGGTGACATGAATTTCACCCGCCCCGGCGGCGAGCGCCCCGGCCCGCGCTTCGGCTTCGAGGAAGGTCTGCAAGGCGGCCAGCGCCGCCTCGGCATCACCATGATCCTGAGGGCCACCGGCCAGATGCACCCGGTAGCAGCCCTCCACCGGGCTGGTCACCGTGCCGCGCCGCCGAATGTTCACCCGCCCCACCACCGCACCGATGGCATTGGCCACCCCGGCATGGGGCGGCAGTTCCACCGCGCAGCCAAGCCGCGCCCCCACCGCCGGATAATAGGTGGCCGCAGAGGCCCCGAGCCCGATCACGGGCAGGTTCAGCCCGGTCTCGAGCCGGACAAGCCCGTGATGCCCGCCGAGGCCGCGCTGCATCAGAACATGGCGCGCAAGCTCCGCCGCCGGCAGCCCGAAGCTCTCTTCCTCCTCGGCAAAGGCGCTTTCCAGCAGGGCGAGGCCCGTCTGGTGCGTCAACTGATCGAGAATCATCCGCGCCATCGCCTCGGGGCCTTCGGCCACTCTCGTGCCTGCACCGGTGCGCTTGCGGGCCAGCAGGCTCAGCGCCTTTTCCGCGGACTGGCTGTCCCACACGTCCTGAAATCCCAGCACATGGCTTGCATCCGAAGGTGTCACCCCAGACATCTGAACCAGCCCTCGCGCCACCAACCGGCCGAGCGATGCCATGTCCATCCGCGTTCTGAGCACCACCTGCACCGGATGCACTTCCGGGCCGATCCGCTCCAGCAGGGCGCGCTCTCTTTCATGCAGCCCATCGGCCTCGAGCCCGGGCACGGCGCGCACGAAATGCGCGTCATGCTCGCCGGGTGTGTCGCTGCGCAACTGCTCCTCGAGCACTTTCTCCACCAGCGCCGGCGCTTCCAGCGCCATCAGGCTCACCGGCACCACCCGCCTCGGCCCCAGCGTGATTCCCCCGGCGAGCCCGGCCTCATTGACATGCACCTCGCTGTCGCCTCCAAGGCCCGTGGTGCGCATCGCGACCGCCTCCACCATGGTCCGCCACGGCCCCACCCGCGCACCCGCCGGATCGATCAGCGGCTTGCCATCGCGCAAAAGCGCCACATCCGTGGTCGTCCCGCCGATATCCGAAACCAGCGCATGATCCGCGCCGGTCATCCAGCTCGCGCCCACGATGCTGGCGGCAGGCCCGCTCAGAATCGTCTCGATCGGCCGCTCCCGCGCCTGTGTCGCGCTGATCAACGCCCCATCGCCGCGCACCACCATCAGCGGCGCCTCGATGCCGAAGCCTTTCAACGTGCTCTCCGCCTTGTCGATCAGCCGCGCGATCATCCCGATCAGCCGCGCATTCAGAAGCGCGGTCAGCGCCCGCTTGGGCCCGTTGAGCCGCGCCGAAAGCTGGTGCGAACAGCTCACGGGCCGCCCGGTCTTCTCCCGGATCATCTCCATCGCCGCCAGTTCATGTGCCGGATTGCGGGTCGCGAACTGCGCCGCAACAGCAAAGCCCGATACCCCGAGATCGCTCTCCAGCCATGCGCCGAGCGCGTCGAGATCCAGCGCGCGGGCCTCGCTGCCGGCATGGGTATGTCCGCCCGCGATCACCAGCGCCGGGTCCCGCCCCAGCGCCTCGCGCAGCCCGTGCCCCTCGAGATCCCTCTCTCGAAAGCCGATATAGACAAGACCGGCGCGCCCGCCCTGACCCTCGACCAACGCGTTCGTGGCCAGCGTTGTCGAAAGAGATGCCATGGCGATCTCACGCGGCGGCGCACCGCTTTGGCGCAACACAGCCTCCACCGCACCGCCAATGCCGATGGCAAGGTCATGGCGGGTGGTCAGTGCCTTGGCGGTGGCAATCACCTCACGATCATCGCGGATGAGCACCGCATCCGTGTAGGTCCCGCCGGTATCCACCCCCAACAGCAGCGCCATGCGCTTCTCCCCTTCCTTTTCACTTGTGGTTTAGCGGCTTTTCAGAGCCGGTCCAGCCTCATCACCGCCCAGCGCGCCGCATCGGCCACCGCCGCATCGGGGTCGTCGCAAAGCTTCTGCGCGACCACACGCAATCCGGGCTGGCCGGAATTGCCGATGGCATAGAGTACATTGCGCACGAATCGGTCCCGCCCGATGCGCTTGATCGGCGAGCCCGAGAAGCGCGCGCGAAACCCAGCATCATCGAGCCGCGCCAGATCGGCCAGAAGCGGCGCGGCCAGGTCAGCGCGCGCGTGGTATTTCACCTCCCGCGCCGCCTGCGCGAACTTGTTCCACGGACAGACCGCCAGACAATCGTCACACCCATAGATGCGGTTGCCCATCGCGGCGCGCAGGTCTTCATCCACCGGGCCACGATGCTCGATCGTCAGGTATGAGATGCAGCGCCGCGCATCCAGCTGGTAGGGCGCCGGAAAAGCATCTGTCGGGCAGATATCGAGACACGCCCGGCAGGAGCCGCAATGATCCGCCTCCGCCGGATCGCTTTCGATATCAAGCGTGGTGAAGATCGATCCGATGAAAAACCAGCTCCCAAGCTCCCGGCTCACCAGATTGGTGTGTTTGCCTTGCCAGCCAAGCCCCGCCGCCTCGCCCAGCGGCTTTTCGGGCACGGGGGCGGTGTCCACGAACACCTTCACCTCACCACCCGCCTCCGCAATCAACCAGCGCGCCAGCCGCTTCAGCCGCTTTTTCATCACATCGTGATAATCCCTGTTGCGCGCATAGACCGACACGGCTCCCCTGTCCCGCTGCTCGAGCACAGCCAGCGGATCGTCCTGCGGCGTATAGCTCTCCCCCAGCATGATGATCGAACGCGCCTCGGGCCAAAGCGCCGCCGGATTGCCCCGCCACGCGGCCCTCTCGGCCAGCCAGCGCATCTGGCCATGATAGCCGCGCGCCAGAAACGCCGCGAGGCGGTCGGGCACATGGTCCACATCCCCCGGCCGACAGACCCGCGCCGCGCAAAACCCCTCCTCCAGCGCCCGCGCCACCAGTTTCGCCTTCAGTCCGTCCATGCTTCATTTTGCCAGAAATACTCATGGCACCCGGCCATGAGATCAGAAATCCAGATCGGCATAATGCGCAGGCGGCGGAAAGCCCGGCACCTGATCGCTGAGAATGCCGCGAAAGGCCGGGCGCGACTTGATCTTGGCATACCAGTCCTTGACGACATCCGAGCGGTTCCAGTCCACATCCGAGATGTAATCCAGCGCACTCAGATGCGCCGCCGCCGCGAAATCCGCCAGCGTCATCCGATCACCGGCCAGCCAGCGGCGATGATCCAGCAGCCACGCCATGTAATCGAGGTGATACTTGATCGCCCGCGCTCCGGATTTCACGTTCCGGCTGTCGGGAAAACCCGCCCCCATCACCTTCTTGTTCACCCGCTCGTAAAGCAGCTTCGAGGTGACCTCCTGGTGGAACTTGTCATCGAACCACATCACCAACCGGCGCACCTCATGGCGGGCTTCCGCCCCTTTCGGCAGCAATTCGGGCTCGGGATATTTCTCCTCGAGATATTCGCAGATCGGGCCGCTTTCAGCCATCAACCGGCCGTCGAGCCGCAGAACCGGCACCTTTCCCGCCGGGTTGCGCCGCAGGAAATCAGGCTGCTCTTCCCAATAGCGCTCCTCGATCAGCTCACATTCGATCTTCTTCTCGGCAAGACTCAGCCGGACCTTGCGGCAAAAGGGAGAGAGCGGAACATGATATAGCTTGGCCATGATAGCGACAGATCTTTCTCGAAATGCTTCTGCCTCAATGCCCTGATCGGCGAGGCAATTCAATCCTCGAAACAGCCTGCGCGCCCGTCCCGGCGGATCGTGGCCGCGCCATCCATGATGCGCGCCGTGCGGTTGCGCTGATTGGCGGTGGGATTGGCCGCATCCCGCCCCTTCGGATTGGGCAGCACCATGGCCAGCCGTGCCGCCTGCAGATCGGACAGATTGGCCGGGTCCACGCCGAAATAATGCCGTGCCGCCGCCTTCACGCCGAACACACCCTCATCGAACTCGGCGATATTGAGATACACCTCGACGATCCGCCGCTTCGACCAGAAGAGTTCCACAAGCGGGGTGATACCGGCCTCCAGCGCCTTGCGCCCCCAGGATCGCCCGTGCCAGAGATAGACATTCTTGACCACCTGCTGGCTGATGGTGGAGGCCCCGCGCCCCGATCCTTCGTCAAGTGCGATGCGGATCGCCTCCATGTCGAACCCCCAATGCAGGCAGAAATTGGCATCCTCCGCCGCCACCACCGAGCGGGCCATCGCCGGGGCCACCTCCCCGATAGGCACCCACTCATGCTCGATCGCCCCCAGCCGCCGCGCCTCCTGCCCCATGTAGATCGTGGCACGCGGGTTCAGCACCCCATGCGCCAGCACCAGCAAAAGCAGGGCAAGACCACTCAGCAGGATCAGCCGCACACTCCAGCGCCACGTCCAGGCCAGCGGGCGAAACCGCCGCCACCTCCCGGCTTTTCCCTTCCTCGAAAGAGGTGGTTCTTTTCTGCGCTTGCCACCCATGACACCGCTATAGCGACCCCACTGCCCGGCGGAAAGCATCTCCGGTTTTCATTGTTCCACAAATACTCGAAACCCGAGGCAGCGGCACCGCCGCTGACGAGATATGCTGCGCGCCCCGAAGGGGCGCTCAGAAATGGCCGGGTTTGTCGGAAGTCTGGGGCGCTCCAGGAGCGCCCTTCGGTATGTTGCAGTTCCTGTCCGGATTGAAGTTACAGTGGGAAAACCGCGCAAGAAGATTACTCTTTCCCTAATTCCTAACACAACGGACAGCGCGCTCATTCCGCTTGCCTTGCCCAAGCTGGCTTCCAACACCAGTTCTCGGGAACCGCGCGACGCCGCTACCGCCCTCCGTTTAAGTGCCACTCAGCTC
>SLDH01000060.1 GCA_007125415.1 Roseovarius sp. | reverse complement strand
GTCGAGCCCCGGGTAGAGCGCCAGAAGGCGCATGCGGTCTTCATCGCCCAATGTGGTCAGAGCGGTGCTGGCGGGATGAAAGCTCTCGGTTTCGATGCCGTTGGCCCACAGGATGTGATGCTGTGGCAAAAGCACATGGTAATAGGTCACCTCGCGCAGGGCCATATCCACCGCGATGCTGCCCCGATTGACAAGATCACGGGCCGCCACCAGAACCTCGGGCGTGTTGAAAAGCGCATGGGCCACCTCGCCCCGGATGAGCAGGCGATGCTCGGGCGAAACGAGAAGTTCAGCATCCGGCCGGTCCACGCCCAGCGCACTCGCGCGGATGCGAATGGGGCGCAGATAGGGCATCGCAAAGAGCCGCGCCCCGCTCATCCGGCGGCTGCCGATCCACTGGATCTCCTGCGCGCCGCCATCCTTGGTCTGAACATGATCGCCCTCGCGCAACTGCTCCACCGGGCGCGGGCCATCCGGCGTTTCGATGCAGGTGCCGGAGGTAAAGCAGATGACGCCGCCGCTTTCCGGTCCGGTGGAATTCGCACTCGCGCGCTGCAGGCTGTGATGGACAACCCACATTTCCGTGTCGCGGGGGGGGATTTCATCAAGGAACATCAGCAGGGGCGGCGCGCCACCTCCCACCTCGATCAGCGTCACCGTATAGCTTTGCGCCCCATCGCTGACGACGAAGCTGCTGTCCAGCAACGGCTCTTCTATCTCGACCTTGCCCAGATCCCTTGTGTTGCTTCGTGCCGCACCCACCAGCCTGCGCACCATGCGCGCGGCTTGTTTGCGGCGGGTCGTCTCGCCGTTCGCATTCTCCAGCCGCAAGACCTCGTTCGGACCATCAACGCGCACCAGTTCACCGCGCCATTCCCATGCCGCGCCCACATCCAATACCTGAACGGGGGCGGCTTCGAGACCGTCCACTTCCGTCTGCGACCAAGAGATGACAAACGTGCCTCGAAAGCCCGTCATCATTACCTGTATGCCTGCCTATTTTCTTTTTTATTACCCGCAGGCTAGCAAAGGCGAATCACCCTGGGAACCCCCCAAGTGAAAATTCGCCGGAACTGTGTTTTGCTGTAGCTGTCAGCCCACAGGGCACCGTAAGACGCGGGCCGGAGCGGCCCTGTCAGAACTCGAGGTCCAGCCGGATGGAGCCGACAACCTGACTGTCGGACTGGGTCGTGAATTCCTTGCCCAACCAGGTGAGGCCATAGAAACCGCTGATGCCCGTCCGGGGCTGCCAATGGACGCCCGAGCGCAACCTGATGCGATAGTCTTCAGGGGTCACGCCACGATTTCCGGGCAGTAGCGCACTGTCATGCACATAGGCCACATCGCCCCCGAGCACGAATGCGACACCCTGAAATCCGTCCGCAACACTGCGATAGCGCTGCCCCGCCACAGGCTCGCGGATCATCAGGGCATCGCGACCCACCTGCCCGAAGGTCAGGTCCGCACCCACGCGCGCAAGCGTCTCCAGCCCGGCCCGGCCCTCAAGGAAGGGCCTGACATGGAGCGAGGGCGAGAGCGTTATGCGGCGGCCGGTCTCGATCACAAGCGTGGGATAGACACCATTGCTGATCTGTCGGTCCCGCACCGCAGATGACATCTTCGGGCCATCGAAAGTATTGTGAAGAAATGACTGGAGGTCGTCGAGCCGGGTCTGGGGCCCTGTCACGGCGATATCGAGCCCGACGCTGTTCTCCAGGCCGCCATAGGCGAAATGCGTGTGCAGCCCAAGGGTGAGAACGCCGCCATAGGGCCGGTCCCCCGGTACCGCGCGCGAGATGTCTTCGGGTGCCACGATCTCTCCGGCAAAGCGCAGTTCGATCAACGCACCGAAACGGTCGGGCAAGGCCCCGGTCCATTCCGGCCCCCACAGCATGCTTGCCTGATAGGAGCCCGTGCGCCAGCGGTCATGCCGATCGCCGATGATGTCATTGGTCAGAAGGTGGCCAAAGCCGATGAAGCCACGCTCCTGCGCGCTCAGCGCGGAGCCGGTCATGATCAACGCTGTCAACAAAGCCGTAAGGCGGCGCATCAACGGTCACTCCAGAAAACGCCCCCCGGCCAGCGCAAGCCTACACATGGCCAAGCTGCTAATCCAGCATGGAAAATACGGCCTTTCACAAGTGTTGCCCATTTCCCCCCGGGTCTCGAATGTGGTGGTCATCCGCTACAGGGCAAGGCCTGACCCACCGAGACATCAGCTAAGGCCGCCATCCCAGGGTCTGGCCTGTGGCAGGCAGAGGCGCCAATCGCGAGGGTTGGCCCCGGCCAACGGGCGGCATCACGCCACCGCACCGACCCTCGCACAGTGACTTGCAGATCAAACGTGGAGTAGATCTGGACGAGCAAAACTGACATGCTATCGTCCGTTCCGTCGTTGCTCTTCGCTCATATTCCGCCTATCTTGGCCCGGTCATCTTCCGTGAATGGTAAACTGATGCGCTTTGTCACCTTCATGCTATCATGTGCAGTTGCATCATGGATCTGCTTGTCCGCAGCATGGAGCGCGGAGTTGATCTTCGTGCGCTACGACGGATGCCACTGGTGCGCGAAATGGGAAGCCGAGGTCGGCGCGGCCTATCCGCAATCAACGGAGGGCGCGCGGGCTCCACTGCGGCGTGTCAACTTGCGTGAGATACCCGATGACATAGAATTCGAAAGCCCCCCAGCCGTCACACCGACTTTCATTCTGGTTCACGAGGGCCGGGAGCTTGGGCGCATCATCGGGTATCCGGGCGCTGACTTCTTCTGGCCGATGCTGGTTGAACTGCTCGATGCACACCCCAACGAAACGGTGCCGGAATCATGAGCCTTCCCGTGATGACACCTGAATTGGACGAGGCCGACAAAACCGCGATGATGCAAAGCGCGCGGGATGCGTCGGCCTTTCTGAAAGCGATCAGCCACGAAGGGCGTCTGATGATCCTCTGCCATCTCTCGGCTGGAGAGAAATCGGTGACAGAGCTGGAAGAGCTTCTAGGCGCGCGGCAGGCCGCCGTTTCGCAGCAACTGTCGCGGCTTCGGCTCGAAGGGTTGGTTGCCCCCCGCCGCGAGGGCAAGACGATCTATTACCGGCTGATCGACATCCGGGCAGTCCGCATACTGGAAGTTGTCTACGAGCTTTTCTGCAAGGGCGCAGAAGACAGATAGGACCGGTCGAGCGGGGCGGGGCCCGTGTGCGCAAGAGTGTGCTGTGGGTGCCGGGATTTCCAGCGCCTGAACCGGTCAGCGTGGTACGGCAACCATTTCGTCTTCGCTCTGCGCGAAAATCTGATCCTTGTGTCGAGCCAGATAGATCGTGAGCCAGGGCGAAAAGAGATCGGGCGTTTCTCTTGTCTGACGGGAGAGCGTATCGATGTTCACCCAGCTTGTTTCCATCACCTCATCGGGGTTTGGCACCACGGTCACGCGCCTTGTCACGCGGCTGACGAAAATATCCACCAGTTCATGCTCGATGAGCCCGCTACCCACGTCGGCACGGTAGGTCACCTGATCCCGGTGCTGCAGCATGAGCCCGCTGATGCCCAATTCTTCCTGCAGCCGCCGCTGCGCACAATGCTCGGGCGCTTCGCCCCAGTTGGGATGGGTGCAACAGGTATTCGCCCAGAGACCCGGCGTGTGATACTTGCCGAGCGCGCGCTGCTGGATGAGCAGATCATCGCCGCAGATCACAAAGACCGACACGGCCTTGTGAAGCAGGCCTCTCTGATGTGCTTCGAGCTTGTCGAGGGCGACAAGATCGCCCCCCACCCAGGTCGGGATCATACTGTTCATGTATAGGCCTGTGGCACGAGGCGTGTGAGATGCGCAAGGTTCTTCAGGCCGATCTTGACATGAGCCATGGGCCGGGCCTTGACCAGTTTCTTGTTCATGTAGGCTTCAAAGGTCAGCCGCTGCACATCTATGTCATGACAGAGCGAGACAAACCGCTCGCGCCGCTCATCCGAGCGGTAATAGGCGTTTTGCATCGAAGCCAGCACCCGAAAGACCGTCTTGTGCTCGCGCATGAAGAGCGAGCGGGCAAGCTTGAGATCTTTCACGCGGCCCGTCGCAAGGCAGGCCGCCGCCGCAGTGGCAGCAACACGGCCACCCACCATCGCGTAATAGATGCCTTCGCCCGAACTGGGCGCCACCACACCCGCCGCATCGCCGGCGAGCACCACGTCCTTGCCATTGTCCCAGCGGTCCATCGGCTTCAGCGGAATGGGCGCACCTTCGCAGCGGATCGTCTCGCATGTATCCAGACCGTTGGTCTGTCGCAGGGCGGCGGTGGCGTCCTTGAGGTTCACATCCTTGATCATCGAGCCCATGCCGACACTAGCCGACTTCCCGTGCGGAAAGATCCAGCCGTAGAAATCAGGCGAGATCCGTCCGTCATAGATCACGTCGCAGCGGTCTGGGTCATAGTCGCCCTGCTTGCCCGGCGCCTTGATGATTTCGTGATAGGCAATCACATAGGGCGTCTTGTCGCCACCCGGCACTTCGGCTGCCGCCACCTTGGAGCGCGCACCGTCCGCGCCGATCACCAGCTTTGTGGTGAGGCTGCATTCGTTGCCGCTGGCCTTGTCACGATAGACCACATGCGTGCCTTCCGCATCCCGGTCGATGCGCAGGAAAGTGCCTGTATGGCGATCGGCCCCTGCCCTTTCCGCCCGGTCACGCAGATATTCATCAAAATCGGCCCGGTCCACCATACCGACAAAGCCGTTCTCGATGGGGATATCCACCTTGCGACCAGTGGGCGAGATCATCCGCGCGGTGGTGATATGCGCCACCAGCATCTCGTCGGGAATGTCGAAGTCCGAGATCAATCGGGGTGGAATAGCGCCACCACAGGGCTTTATCCGGCCATCGCGGTCGATCATGGCCACCTTGTGGCCCGAGCGCGCCAGATCATTGGCAGCCGTGGCTCCCGAGGGGCCTCCTCCAACGACAACAACATCATACATGTTCATTCTCCCGGTACGATCGCCGCATCTTCCCTGACGGGGCGACGTGTTTCGATGACTTTGAGCGCCAGCAGCGCGGCGATGACGAAAAGTGTGGCTTCGGCAAGGAATACCGCACCGAATGCGGGGCCATCCTCGGCCATGATCCGGCGCATGACATCAACGGCAGCCGCACCGACAAGGCCGCCGAACCCGGCGGCGATGGCCTGTGCCGCACCCCAGAGCCCCATGCGCGTGCCTTCACGCGCGCCGCGCCCCTTGTTTGCAAGCGCCATCATTGAACCGATGGCGGCAACCGCGAACATGCCGTTGAAATAGCCCAGCATCACCACGGCGGGCATCAGCGCCGGCTGCACCCCCCAGCTGCCGATCAGCGTGATCGCTG
>SLDH01000091.1 GCA_007125415.1 Roseovarius sp. | reverse complement strand
GCTGTGAAGACCTCTGCATGACCCGGCTTGCGTCACGCAATGAGGGCTGCGCCTGCCGGGTGGGGCAGGCAGGCGCAGCCCGGCGTCCCCGCCGGACGGGACATCTGGGCTGGCACAGCGTCATGCAGAGGTCTTTGCGGGCGGTACCTGCGACGAAGAAATGTCAGGGAAACCCTACTTGACCCTGCGGGCAAGTCGGCAGAGGATCATCGGCGAGATTTCACAGGAAAGGATTGACCATGGCGAGTTTTCACAAACCAGCCACCTGCGCAGCAGCACTCGGCATGTGCCTGAGCGGCACCGCGGCGTTGGCGGATCTCAATGCCCAGGATGTCTGGGCGGATTGGCAAGCGTATATGAAGGGTTTCGGCTATGAGCTGACCGGCGATGAAAGCATGAGCGGCGATACGCTGACAGTCACGGATCTGCGCATGACGATGGCGCTGCCCGATATCGATGGCAGCATGACCATGTCGATGCCCCGATTCGACTTCACCAATAGCGGGGATGGAACCGTGACGATGACGGTGCCCGACTCCCTGCCCATCGCGATGCGGATCGACGGGCCGGATGGCGACGATGTCGATATGAAGTTGAACTATGACACGATCAACTTCACGATGGTGGCGTCGGGCGATCCGGATAATCTCACCTATACCTACACGGCCGACAGGCTCGGGCTGATGCTGACCGAGCTTGTGGTCGAGGGTGAACCGGTGGAGATCGGTGCCGCCCGGATCCAGATGGCCAATCTCGAAGGGTCGAGCGTGGTCAGGGTGGATGATCTGCGCCACATCACCCAGACAATGACCACGGGCGCGGTCAGCTATCTGCTCGATGTTGTCGAGCCCGAATACGGCGACCAGGTGAATGTCTCGGGCGGGCTGGACAGCATGAGTTTCGATGGCACGGGCACCTTCCCCATCGAGCTTGATGTCGATGATATGGGTGCGATGCTCCAGGCGGGATTCGCCATGGACGGCACATTCCGCCATCAAGGCGGAAATGTGAGTTTCGATGTCACCGAATTCGGCGAGCGGACCCAGATCAGCACCAGCTCCGACGCGGGGGAGTTCCGAGTGGCCATCGACCAGGCGCGGATCGTCTATGACGTGGCAAGCGACAATGTCGCGTTCACCATGGCCGAAGGAGATTTTCCGTTCCCCATCGAAGCGACGATGGCGCGCAGTGCGATGAACCTGCTGATGCCGGTCGGCAGCAGTGATGCCGAACAGCCCTTCGGGTTTGGCCTGACGCTGGCGGATCTCGAGATTTCCGATCTCCTCTGGAGCATGTTCGACCCCGCAGAGCAACTGCCGCGCGATCCGGCCACCCTGTCGATCGACCTCACGGGCATGGGCAGGCTTTTCTTTGACCTGCTCGATGCGGACGAGATGGACATGATGGCCATGCAGGGCGGCATGCCGGTTGAATTGAACAGCCTGAAGCTCAATGACCTGACATTGAGCGCCGCTGGTGCGGCGCTGACAGGGACAGGCGCGTTCGTCTTCGACAACACGGATCTGGAGACCTTTGACGGATTGCCTGCGCCCGACGGCTCGGTCGATCTGCGGCTGGTTGGTGCGAACAGCCTGCTCGACAAGCTCACCGCCATGGGCCTTCTGCCCCAGGAACAGGCCATGGGCGCGCGCATGATGATGGGGCTGTTCGCCGTTCCCGGCGCGGGTGAGGACACGTTGACCTCCACCATCGAGGTCAAGCCCGACGGTCAGATCCTCGCCAACGGCCAGCGCCTGCAATAACGGCGCACAAGGCTTTCACCGCGGACCCGCCGGTTTTTCCGGCGGGTCCTGCCTTGCCCGATGGTCCTTTCGTTAAGGCTTTAGTGTCCCGGTTTGGCTGGTCAGCAACCCTGTGGCTGGCTACATGTTACCCATGGCCCGATTGCTGATCGTCTATCATACCCGCACCGAAGGCAGCCGCCTGATGGCCGAGGCTGCCCGGGAGGGCGCGCAGTCGGAGATATCCACCCGGCTCTTGCGGGCCGAAGACACCGGGCCCGAGGACATGCTGGACGCCGAAGGCTACATCTTCTGTGCGCCGGAGAACCTTGCCAGCCTGTCGGGCCCGATGAAGGATTTCTTTGACAGGTGCTACTATCCCCTGCTCGGCCGGATCGAGGGGCGGGGCTATGCGCAGATGATCTGCGCGGGCTCCGACGGGGAGGGTGCCGCGCGCCAGCTCGCGCGCATTGCCCAAGGCTGGCGGCTCAAGCCCGTGCAGGAGCCGCTGATCGTCTGCACCCATGCGCAAAGCGCCGAGGAAATCCTCGCCACCAAGAAACTGAGCGCGGAGGAACTTGCGCCCTGCCGGGAACTGGGACAGGCGCTGGGTGCCGGGCTGAGCATGGGCGTCTTCTGAGCGGGAAGGCCGATCAGCGCCTTCCTGCCTCTCCTTTGGGCTGTATGCCACGGCATATGAGTAACACATTGTAATATCGAAAGAGTGTCGTTGATTCCCACCGAGATATCAGCGTATCCCGAAGCGAAACGGAGCGCGCCCCATGGCCCCAATCGCTGATCACCCGCTACGCTATGATCTGATCAATGAGTTGCATGCGCGACCTTTCCCGCAATTGCAGGCGCCGGCAACGGCCGCCTATCTGGCGATCAAACGCGAGCATGATGCCGCCAAGCGCGACCGCGCGGCGGATCTGGCACATCTGACCGAGTTGCTGGACCGCCATGGCGCGACGCATCCACAACCCGGTGCCACGCATTATTTCGGCAAGATCGGGCGACACCATCTCAAATGGGAAAGCCATACGGAATTCGTCACCTACACGATCCTGACCGATGGTGTCAGCGAGCGCGCTTTCGACCCCGCCGATTTCGAGGTCTTCCCGCAGGACTGGCTGTCGCGCGCGCCCGGGCTGCGTGTCACCTCGGCGCTCATTCGGGTGACACCGTGGAAATCCAGGGAGCAACTGGTGCGCGATATCGACGACTGGTTCGTGACCGAAAGCGTGGCTGTGGCGCGCGTGCTCGATGATGCCGCCGTGCTGGCAGGCGATTTCCGCGTCGATCCGGCGGGGCATCTGCGCTTTCTCATCTCCATCGCGCCCGATACCGGGGCCAGCCGCACGGGGCGCATCGTCCAGCGCATCTGCGAGATCGAGACCTACAAGACCATGTCGATGCTCGGCTTTGCCCGTGTCCGCGAGATGGGCGCGCAGATGGGCGCACTGGATGACCGGCTCAACCGGCTGACCGGCGGGCTGGCGGGCGGTGGTCAGGCCCCTGATCAGGCGCTGGAGGATCTGCTGACCATCACCGCCGAGCTTGAGGGGCTGGTGGCGAAATCCGCCTTTCGCCTGTCGGCCACCATGGCCTATGAGAAGATCGTCAACCAGCGCATCGAAATGCTGCGCGAAACCCGGTTCAACGGGCGGCAGACCTTCGCCGAATTCATGATGCGCCGCTATGAACCCGCGATGCGCACGGTGCTCTCGGCGCGGGAGCGGCTCGAGGCGATGTCGGGCCGGGCGGCGCGCACGGCGCAGCTTTTGCGCACGAAGGTGGATGTGCAGCGCTCGGCCCAGAATCAGGCATTGCTGGAAAGCATGGACCGGCGCGCCGATCTGCAACTCAAGCTGCAACGCACCGTCGAGGGGCTTTCGGTGGTGGCGATCAGCTATTACGCGGTGTCGCTGGCGAGCTATCTGCTCTATCCCCTCGCCGAGCCGCTCGAGATATCGCGGGGGATTCTGATGGCAGTGGTCACCGTGCCCATCGTGCTGGCGGTCTGGGGCATGGTGCGCAAGCTGCGCAGCAAGGTGGATTGATCCTGTGCGTGGCACGGGATACTTGGCTCAGAGAGGATCATTCATGCCGTTTCCCGATTTCATCATGGCTCTGCCTGCTCTGGACGTGCCTTTTCCCGAAGACGTCGTGCAGGCGCGCGCCATCCGCTCGGAGGCCGGTCTGACAGTGTTCTTCACCTTCCTCGAGGATATGACCCTGCCGCCCCATGCACATGGCGCGCAATGGGGGTGCGTGGTGGAGGGACAGATCAGTTTCAGCATCGGCGGCGAGACGCGGGTTCATGGCCCCGGCGACAGCTACAGCATTCCCGCGGGCGTCACCCATGGCGCGGAGATTGCGGCGGGCACGCGAGTGATCGATGTGTTCGAGGAGCCGGACAGGTACCCGCTACGCGGCTGAGGAGGCTGGAGCTTCGAGGGGCGGTTATACGGAATTTGCTGCCGTTCGAGCCATCCGGACAGGACCCTTCGCTTTTGCAGCATGTCCGACGTGGAGGGCGGAGTGCGGCCATTCGGCAAGGCAGGCCATTTGCCGGGAATCTATCAATAGCGGCCGTGCGCGATGCAGGGTGCTCGGATCGACCTCGCGCATCGCCTCAGCGCAACAGCGAGCGGCGCTGGCGCCTTGCAGGCGTATTGCTCAGACAACAGGCGTGAAATGGCAGTGATCGGGTTTGATGTCGATCAGCGGTGTGCCCGACACGCATTCGAGCCCGCGCACGGTCACGCGATTGCCGTCGCGCCGGATCAGCCGCACCGTGGACAGGCCGATGGGGTTGGGCCGTATGGGCGAGCGCAACGAGAACGTGCCGCGCGCGCTGTCGCCGTGGTTGGGGTTCTGCAGAATCAGGTCTCGCCGCGACAGGTGCAGCCAGTAGAGAATATCAAGGCTTGGATAGGCCTCGATCCCGGTCAGTGCCGCGATCCAAGGATCATCCACAACGATGGTGCACTCCGGACCCGTGTCGCGGTTGCCTTGGCGCGGGCAATCTTCGCGACGCGCCCATGGGGTTTCGATATGCCCGATGAAGGCCAGCGTCGCATCCACACGTAGCGGCCCGTCGGTCGTGACTTCGTGGCGGCGGACCTTTTGGGTATCGGCCATCGGATCAGACTCCGATCATCACGTTGGATGCCTTGATGATCGCTGTGGTGGGCTTGCCGACTGTCATCCCCAGTCCTTCGGCGGCGGCAGTGGTAGTGGACGCGGTGATCGCGGTGCCGTTGCAATCCGGACGCACGATGGTTGTGGTCACACTCTTGTCAATTGCGGTGACAGTTTCGGACAACTGGTTGCGCGTGCCCGGTTTCATGAGGTGGTCCTTTCAAGTGCAGGGTTGGTCAAGGATGGGGCGCAGACAGCGCGGCCCGACGATGTCCGCTCAACCGCGACCGACACTGCGTAAACTTTGCTCAAACGCGCGGGCGTCAAGACTTCATCGGGCGGGCCCTCCGCCAGGATCGCGCCTTCGTGCATCAGGATGACGCGGGCGTTCAGGGCAAAGGCCTGGTCGGGGTCATGCGTGGAAAGGATCACTGCATGACGACCCGCGCGCGCGAGACCCGCGATCCGCGC
>SLDH01000306.1 GCA_007125415.1 Roseovarius sp. | reverse complement strand
TGTCACGACCCTTGGCGCGCATCCCTTCTCGACCGGCGCGGACCAGTGCCTCGTCCACAACGGATCGCTCAGCAATCACAATGCGTTGCGCCGGATGCTGGCGCGGCAGGGCGTTGAGGTGGAGACGGAGAACGATACGGAAGTGGCCGCCGCCTATCTCACCTGGAAGATGCGCGAGGGCAGCACGCTGGGCGAGGCGCTGGAGGCGGGGCTGGAGGATCTGGACGGGTTCTACACCTTTGTCGTGGGCACGAAAGACGGCTTTGGCGTCCTGCGCGATCCCATCGCCTGCAAGCCCGCCGTGATGGCCGAAACCGATCGATATGTGGCCTTCGGTTCGGAATACCGGGCGCTTGTGAACCTGCCGGGGATCGAGGACGCCCGCGTATGGGAGCCCGAGCCCGCCACTGTCTATTTCTGGAGCCACTGACATGCAGCGATTCGATCTGGGAGAAAACGGCCTGCGCGCCCTGCACAAGACCTTGCACGCACAGGCCGCGCAGACCAAACAGGCCGCGCAGACCAACGAGACCGCCTGGGAGATCGTCAATCCAAAGGGCAGCCACGCCATTGCGGTAGGGCTCGATGCACCCATCGAGGTGACGGTGCGCGGCTCCACGGGCTATTACTGCGCGGGGATGAACAAACAGGCGACGGTGCATGTGGATGGCTCCGTGGGGCCGGGCGTGGCCGAGAACATGATGAGCGGCACGGTGATCGTGGAGGGCGATGCGAGCCAGTATGCGGGCGCCACCGGGCGCGGCGGCCTGCTGGTGATCAAGGGTAACGCGTCCAGCCGCTGCGGCATTTCGATGAAGGGGATCGACATCGTGGTGCAGGGCAATGTGGGCCATATGTCGGCCTTCATGGCACAATCGGGCAATCTTGTCGTCTGCGGGGATGCGGGCGAGGCGCTGGGCGATTCGATCTACGAGGCGCGGCTTTTCGTGCGCGGAAAGGTGAAGAGCCTTGGTGCGGATTGCATCGAGAAGGAGATGCGCCCCGAGCACCTCGAGATCCTGAAGGATCTGCTGGAGCGGGCCGGGATAGAGGCTGATCCGGCCGAATTCCGGCGCTACGGGTCGGCGCGGGAATTGTACCATTTCAACATTGATAACGCATATTGAGGGGGTGTCGCATGGCTGACGATCACAAAAGCGATATTCCGCGGACGATGCCGATACAATCGGCGACGTTTTCGCAGGAGGTCAATGCCGAGATACGCCGCGCGGCGGCGACGGGCATCTACGATATTCGCGGCGGCGGTGCCAAGCGCAAGCTGCCGCATTTCGACGATCTGCTTTTCCTCGGCGCGAGCATGAGCCGCTATCCTCTGGAGGGCTATCGCGAACGCTGTGATACGGATGTCGTGCTGGGCACGCGTTTCGCCAGCAAGCCGATCAGGCTGGACATTCCGATCACCATTGCGGGGATGAGCTTCGGCGCGCTCAGCGGGCAGGCGAAGGAGGCGCTGGGGCGCGGGGCCAGCATGGCCGGAACGTCCACCACCACGGGCGATGGTGGCATGACCGAAGAGGAGCGCGGGCACTCCAGGACGCTGGTCTATCAGTACCTGCCGTCGCGCTACGGGATGAACCCCGATGACCTGCGACGCGCCGATGCGATCGAGGTGGTGGTCGGGCAGGGCGCGAAACCCGGGGGCGGCGGCATGTTGCTGGGCCAGAAGATCAATGCGCGCGTGGCGCAGATGCGCAACCTGCCCGAGGGCATCGACCAGCGCAGCGCCTGTCGTCATCCTGACTGGACGGGCCCGGACGATCTGGAGATCAAGATCCTCGAATTGCGCGAGATCACCGGCTGGGAAAAGCCCATCTATGTGAAGGTGGGCGGCGCGCGCCCCTATTTCGACACCACGCTCGCGGTGAAGGCCGGCGCGGATGTGGTCGTGCTGGACGGGATGCAGGGCGGCACGGCGGCCACGCAGGATGTCTTCATCGAGCATGTGGGCCAGCCGACGCTGGCCTGCATCCGTCAGGCGGTGCGCGCGCTGCAGGATCTGGGGATGCACCGCAAGGTGCAACTCATCGTCTCGGGGGGTATCCGCTCGGGGGCGGATGTGGCCAAGGTGCTGGCACTCGGGGCCGATGCCGCCAGTATCGGCACGGCGGCCATGGTGGCCATCGGCGACAATGACCCCAGATGGGAGGCCGAATACAACGCGCTCGGCACCACCGCCGGCGCCTATGACGACTGGCATGAGGGGCGCGACCCGGCGGGTATCTCCACGCAGGATCCGGCGCTTGCGGCGCGGCTTGACCCGGTGGAGGCGGGGCGGCGGCTGCGCAATTACCTCAAGGTCATGACGCTCGAGGCGCAAACGCTCGCCCGTGCCTGCGGCAAGAGCCATGTGCACAATCTGGAACCCGAGGATCTCTGCGCATTGACGCTTGAAGCGGCGGCGATGGCGCAGATACCCTTGGCGGGCACTGACTGGTATCCGGGCAAGCCGGGGACCGGATACTGAAAACCATGCGGGGAGGTGGGGCAACCACCCCCTGACGACACGACAACAGGGAAAGGACCACGGATGACAACTGATCTGGCCGCTTATGCTGCGGAAAACGGCGTCAAGTATTTCATGATTTCCTTCACCGATCTTTTCGGGGGGCAACGGGCCAAGCTGGTGCCCGCGCAGGCCATTTCCGACATGCAGGAAGATGGCGCGGGCTTTGCGGGGTTTGCCACATGGCTCGACATGACGCCCGCGCATCCCGACATGCTGGCCGTGCCCGATCCTTCGTCGGTGATCCAGTTGCCCTGGAAGCCCGAAGTGGCCTGGGTTGCGGCCAACCCGGTGATGGAGGGAGAGGACGTGGCGCAGGCCCCGCGCAACGTGTTGCGCCGGCTCATCGCCGAGGCCGCCGGGGAGGGCATGCATGTCAAGACCGGCGTGGAGGTGGAGTATTTCCTGCTCACCCCTGACGGATCGGCCCTGTCGGACGAATACGACACCGCCGAAAAGCCCTGCTATGATCAGCAGGCGGTGATGCGCCGCTATGATGTGGTGCGCGAGATCTGCGATTACATGCTCGATATGGGCTGGGGCCCCTATCAGAACGACCATGAAGATGCCAATGGCCAGTTCGAGATGAACTGGGAATTCGATGATGCGCTGCGCACCGCCGACAAGCACAGCTTCTTCAAGTTCATGACGAAATCCGTGGCTGAAAAGCACGGCTTCCGCGCCACGTTCATGCCCAAACCCGTCGAGGGGCTCACCGGGAATGGCTGTCATGCGCATATTTCGGTCTGGGATGCGCCGGGCGAGGCGGCCAGGCGCAATCTCTTCGCCACCGAGGCCAGCAATGGCAGCCCCTCCGCCGAGCTTGGGCTCAGCGACGAGGGCGCGCATTTTCTTGGCGGGATCATGAAGCACGCCAGCGCGCTTTCGGCGATCACCAATCCCACGGTCAACAGCTACAAGCGGGTCAACGCGCCGCGCACCACCTCGGGCGCCACCTGGGCCCCCAATACGGTCACCTGGTCGGGCAACAACCGCACCCATATGGTGCGCGTGCCGGGGCCGGGGCGGTTCGAGTTGCGCCTGCCCGATGGGGCCGTGAACCCCTACCTGCTGCAGGCGGTGATCATCGCGGCGGGGCTATCTGGGATGCGCTCGAAGGCCGATCCGGGCAAGCGCTATGATATCGACATGTATGCCGAAGGCCACAAGGTGCGCGGCGCGCCGCGCCTGCCGCTCAACCTGCTCGATGCCTTGCGCTTCTATGACAAGGACAAGGAACTGAAGAAGATGATGGGCGACGAGTTCTCCAGGGCCTTCCTCAAGATGAAACATGAGGAATGGAGCCGCTACATGCGCCATTTCAGCCAGTGGGAAAAGGACAATACGCTCGATATCTGAGCGGCCTTTCGGCAAGCGTGCCACAGCGCGCATGACGGGCAATCAGGCCGCGTCATGCGCGCTGGCCCTGAAAGAGCATGCTTGACCCCGGCGCGCGCTGCGCCTAAGGCTTGTGGCATGACCGTGTTTGCAACCATCACCTGCTGCATTACCTGCTGAGTTATCTCGGGCGGGCCGGTCACCTATTTCCTGCAGGAACTCAAGTTGCCAAGCCCGCCGCGGGATACTGCGCGCCAGACGAGGGCTTCATGACTGAAATCAAGCTGCACAACACCCTGACCCGCCGCAAGGAGGTGTTCAGCCCGTTCGATCAGCAGAACGTGCGCATGTATGTCTGCGGGCCTACCGTTTACGATCGTGCGCATCTGGGCAATGCGCGGCCCGTGGTGGTGTTCGATGTGCTTTATCGACTTTTGCGGCATGTTTACGGGGCGGGGCATGTCACCTATGCGCGCAACTTCACCGATGTGGATGACAAGATCAACGCGCGCGCCGCGGAGACGGGGCGGCCGATTTCCGAGATCACCGAAGAGACGACAGAGTGGTTTCTTCAGGATATGGGCGCCCTTGGTGCGCTCAAGCCCGATCACATGCCGCGCGCCACGCAATACATCGCGCAGATGATCGCGATGATCGAACGGCTCGTCGCCGAGGGCCATGCCTATGAGGCGGAGGGTCATGTGCTCTTTGCGGTGGAAAGCTATGCGGGCTATGGCCGCCTCTCGGGCCGCAGTGTGGAAGACATGATCGCGGGCGCGCGGGTCGAGGTGGCGCCTTACAAGCGCAACCCCATGGATTTCGTGCTCTGGAAACCATCGACGCCCGATCTGCCGGGATGGGAGAGCCCCTGGGGGCGCGGGCGGCCGGGCTGGCATATCGAATGCTCGGCCATGAGCCATGACTTGCTGGGCGAGAGCTTCGACATTCATGGCGGCGGCAATGATCTGATGTTTCCGCATCACGAGAACGAGATCGCCCAGAGCTGCTGCGCGCATCCGCACGGCAAATTCGCGCAGGTCTGGATGCATAACGAGATGCTGCAGGTCGAGGGCAGGAAGATGTCCAAGAGTTTGGGCAATTTCTTCACGGTGCGCGATCTGCTGGATCAGGGCGTGCCGGGCGAGGTGATCCGCTTTGTGTTCCTCTCCACGCATTACCGCAAGCCGATGGACTGGACGGCAGAGAAGGCGCGAGAGGCGGAAAGGACCCTGCGAAAATGGTATGCCAAGGCGGCAGAAGGGCATGGCCATGGCGTTCCGTGCGATGAGGTGGGTGCCGCGCTGGCGGATGATCTGAACACGCCTTTGGCCATCAGCGCGCTGCACCAGCTTTACCTTGCGGGTGACAGCACGCGCTTGCGCCACAGCCTGCAGTTTCTGGGCCTGATAGGGGATGATCTGCCGGGCTGGGTGGCGGCACCTGATCATGATCTCTCGGTTTTCGAGCGGATGTTGGTTGATGCGCGCGCGGCGGCCATGGAAAACAAGGATTTCACG
>SLDH01000384.1 GCA_007125415.1 Roseovarius sp. | reverse complement strand
GTCCAAGGGCAACGTCCTCGACCCGCTGGACCTGATCGACGGCATCGAACTCGAAGCGCTGGTCAACAAGCGCACCAGCGCGTGGACGTAGACGTCCTTGAAGGGCTTTTCTCTGACAATCGCGTATTGCATCATCATCATCCGGGCGACCCAGAAGAAGATGATGTCAAAACCGGTGACCAATACACTGGTTGGAAAGTATTTTTTCAGTTCCGGCGTATCTTCGGGCCAGCCCAGTGTGCCAATGGGCCAGAGACCGGAGGAAAACCAGGTGTCAAGCACATCAGGGTCGCGCCAGACCGGATAGACGAGGTCCGTAGGGTCTTGGCTGACTGTATACTGCGCAAGGTTTTCGGCCAGCAGATGCAGGGCTTCCTCATAGTCTGAAACCTCAATCACGTTCATCGCCTGAAGCGGCACAGGCAGTTCGGCCAGCGTGTCCTGAAACGCATCTGCAACCGAGTCGAAAGCCGCCGCACACTGCATCACATGGCCCGTATGCCCCTCGTTGAGCAGGCGCAGCATCTCCGTGAGATCAAGCGCGCCGTCTCCTTCGTCATCCTCGAACCCCGGTGCGCTGAGGTCAAATCCATACCACACGGGGATCTGATGCCCCCACCAGAGCTGGCGCGAGATGCACCACGGCTCGATGTTTTCCAGCCAGTGGAAATAGACTTTGCGGTCGGCCTCGGGGAGGATGCGCACCTCGCCCGATCTTACCGCATCAATGGCGGGCTGGACGATCTGGCCCGTATCGACAAACCACTGATCGGTCAGCATCGGCTCGATCACGGTTTTCGACCGATCACCAAAGGGTTGCACGATGGGTTTGCTCTCGATGAGGGGAATGGGCGCGCCGGTCTCATCCTCGACCATCACGGCGAGCCCTTCCCCGGTGATCTGCGCAACCACCCGGGCCCGGGCCTCCAGCCGGTCCAAGCCGCGCAGATCATCGGGGACCAGGTTGAGTGTGTCGACCTCGGCACCTGTCCAATCCGCGCCTTCCGCAATATCCTGCGCGCGGGCAGCGGCCTCTGCATAGGGCACGCCATCGGTGCGCATCCGCGCGCGGGTATCCATCAGACGATACATCGGGATGCCGCCGCGCGTTGCCACCTCGTAATCGTTGAAATCATGAGCCCCGGTGATCTTCACGGCACCCGAGCCGAAATCAGGGTCGGGATACTCATCCGTGATGATCGGAATCAGCCGTCGGTGCTCTTTCGGTCCGACTGGGATTTCGCATAGATTGCCGACAATTGGCGCGTAACGCTCATCTTTCGGGTGAACGGCAACAGCGCCGTCGCCCAGCATGGTCTCGGGGCGTGTCGTGGCGATGGAGATGTAATCGCGTGTCTCGCGCAAGACGACGTTTCCGTCCTCATCCTTCTCGACATATTCATAAGTGGTTCCACCCGCCAGCGGATACTTGAAATGCCACATATGCCCGGGCACTTCGGTATTCTCGACCTCGAGATCGGATATCGCCGTTTCGAAATGCGGGTCCCAGTTTACGAGCCGCTTGCCGCGATAGATCAGGCCCTTTTTGTACATATCCACGAAGACCTTGATCACGGCATCGTGGAAATTGCCCTCCTCGCCCTCGGGGGCCGTCGGTGCGCCCGACATGGTGAAAGCCTCGCGCGACCAGTCGCAACTTGCACCAAGTCGCTTGAGTTGTCCGATGATCGTCCCGCGGGAACGGACCTTCTGCTCCCAGACGCGCCGCTCGAAGGCGTCGCGGCCCATATCCGTGCGGGTGGGCTCGCCCTTTTCTGCCATGTCGCGCTCGGTCACCATCTGCGTGGCGATGCCCGCATGGTCGGTGCCCGGCTGCCAGAGCGTGTCATGTCCGCGCATCCGGTGCCAGCGAATCAGGATGTCCTGCAGCGTGTTGTTGAATGCATGGCCCATATGCAGGCTTCCCGTTACATTGGGCGGCGGGATCATGATGGAAAAGGCTTGCGCACCCGGCTTCGCATTCGCCCCGGCGGAAAAGCAGCCCGCGTCTTCCCATGCGGCATAGAGCCGGGATTCGGCCTCGCTTGCATTGAATGTCTTTTCCAGCGCCATGAACGGACCTCTTTCGCTTTGTCGCGCAGGGATTACCCAATCGCGCGGGCGAGGGAAAGTGGTTTGGCCAGTCCTCTTTGCCCTGCCTCCTTTGTCTTGCAACACTTGCCCTGCCGACAAATTCGGCTCAGTCTGACTTTGCATGGCTCGCGCGCGGCGCGTTGCAACAGGACAGGGTATTTCATGACCGACATCTTCCGCTGGACCGCGACAAGGACGGCGCAGGCCCTTGCCACCGGCGAGGTTGGCGTGGCCGAGGTGACACAGGCGCATCTGGAGAGGGTGGCGCAGTGCGAGCCGCAGTTGCGCGCGCTGGTCGAGCCTTTTGCCGATCAGGCGCTGGAACAGGCGCGGGCGATGGACAAAACCCGGCCCGAAGAATTGCCGCCGCTCTGGGGTTGCCCGGTGAGCGTGAAGATCAATGTGGATATGAAAGGCCATCCCAACTCGAACGGTGTGCCCGCTCTCAACAAGGTGCCCTGCGAGCATGATTCGCCCGTGGTCGCCAATCTCAAGGCGGCAGGGGCGGTCATTCTGGGGCGCACCAGCACGCCGGAGTTTTCGCTCAGGTTCTTCACGTCGAACCCGATATATGGCTGCACGCTCAACCCGTGGGACAGCGCCATAACGCCCGGTGGATCCAGCGGCGGGGCTTCGGCGGCTGTGGCTGCGGGGATGGGTGTGCTGGGCCATGGCAATGATCTGGGTGGGTCGCTGCGATACCCCGCCTATTGCACAGGGCTGGCCACGCTCAGGCCGTCCATGGGCAGGGTCCCCGCCTTTGCGCCTTCCGCGCCGGAAGAACGGCCTGCGGCGCTGCAGACAATGTCGGTGCAGGGGGTGATCGCGCGCTCGGTGGCGGATGTGCGGCTGGCTTACGGGCCGCTCAGCGCCCGCTCGCCGCTCGATCCGCTATGGCGTGCCGCACCCGATGCGGGAAAACCGCGGCTGGGGCGCGTCGGTTTTTGCACGGACCCGTTCGGCGATGGCGTTGCCCCGCGGGTGGCGCAGGCGGTCGAGACTGCGGCAAAAGCCGCGGCCGCCAGCGGGCTGGAGGTGGTGGAGGTGACCCCGCCGATGGTCCATGCTGCCGCAAAGGCCTGGGCGCAATTGCTGAGCGCTGATGTGCATTACAAGATGATGCCGACGATCCGAAAATTTGGCAGTCCCGAGATCATCGCCCTTCTGGACAAGAAGGCGGACCTTTACGGCCTTCCCGATCTTGAAGGTTACATCACGCAAAGGGCGGTGCGGCTCACCTGTCAGCGCACCTGGGCGGAAATGTTCGAGAGCATTGATGCGCTGATCATGCCTGTTTCGGCCGCCGAGCCTTTCGCGTCGGATCAGGATTTCGCCCGACCCGAGAGCTATCCCGAGATCATGCGCGCGCAGCGCAGCCTGAGCATCATCAACCTGCTGGGCCTGCCCGCTGCCTGTGTCCGCACGCTCGATTGCCGCCCGGTGCCACTCGGTGTGCAGGTGGTGGGGGCGATGATGGATGATCCGGTCTGTCTTGATGTGGCGCAGGCCATCGAGACGGAACTGGGCTTTGATCTTTCGCCGGTGGAGCCTGCTCTCTGAGCCGGGGAGCGTTCCGCAAGGGTTAACCGCCCTTGTCGATCTTGGTGCTGAGATGAATGAGGCTTTCCGAGCCACGCACCCCCTTGGCCTCGCCGATCCGGTCCAGCGTTTCATCAAGCTCTTCGGTGGTGCGCGCCTCCACGATGACCACCAGATCCCAACGCCCGGAAGTGGTATGCGCCCGCTGCACCTGAGTCATGCTGCGCAGCCGCGCCAGAACCGTCGGGCCGCTGCGCGGCTCGATGCCGACAAGCACGGTCGCGCATAGCGGTGCCTGCTGGCTGTGGCCCAGCCGGACGGTGTAGCCCTGAATCGTGCCATCACGCTCCAGCCTTTCCAACCGGGCCTGCACAGTGGTGCGCGCAAGCTTCAGCCGGCGCGCCAGCATGGCCACCGGCATCCGTGCATTCTCGCCCAACAGCGCTAGCAGCGCCCGGTCAGTTTCGTCGGTTTGTACCATATTGACGACGATATGCCATAGAAGGACATCTTTTCAATCATAAAGCCCGGATGAATCGACGTGAAACCCAGTAGAATTGGTGGTGAGCAAGAAAGGATATGAGATGCAGGAAACCTCCCTCTGGCCCAGCCCGATCGCGCATCTTGTCCGGCATCGCCCGGACAGCGTGCAGTTTTACTTCAGCCCCGCCGAGCTGCAGGCCACGGCCCGCCGTTTCATCGCCGGATTTGACGGGCTGGTGAGCTATGCTGTGAAGGCCAATCCCGGCGAGGAAGTACTGGGCAATCTGATCTCTGCCGGGGTCACCGCCTTCGATGTGGCGAGTCCCGCGGAAATGACTGCCGTCCGCGCGCAGAGCGCCAGTGCCGTGCTGCATTACAACAATCCTGTGCGCTCAAGGGAGGAGATCGACTTTGCCATCGCGCTTGGCGTGCGGTCCTTTTCGGTGGATTGTGCGGCGGAGCTGGAAAAGCTCGCCGGGGTCGCGCCGGGCAGTGAAATTTCCGTGCGTCTGGCCCTGCCGGTGTCGGGTGCGGCCTATGATTTCGGGTCGAAATTCGGCGCCACGCCTGCGCAGGCGGTGGTGCTCTTGCGTCGGGTCGCGGCGATGGGACTCACCCCGTCGATGACCTTTCATCCCGGCACGCAATGCGCCACACCGCAAGCCTGGGGCGAATATATCGCGGCATGTGCAGGGATCGCACGCAAGGCGGGGTTCGGCCTTGCGCGGCTCAACGTGGGCGGCGGCTTTCCGGCGCGGCGCTCTGCGCAAGCCCCTGACCTTGAGGCTATTTTCACCCATATCCGCGCGCAGGTGACGCGCCATTTCGGCCCGGATGCGCCTGCGCTTGTCTGTGAGCCGGGCCGCGCCATGGTGGCCGAGGCGTTCAGCATCGCAACCCGCATCAAGGCGCTGCGGGAGGATGGTTCGGTCTTTCTCAATGACGGCCTTTACGGCGGCCTCGCCGAGGCGCGCGATATGGAGGTGACCGCGCGCCTGACCGCCTACGCTCCCGATGGCCGCCCGCGCAGAGGGGCACCTGTGCCACGGGTCGTCTTCGGCCCCACGTGTGACAGCGTGGACCGGCTGCCCGGCACGCTGCCTCTGCCTCATGATCTTGCGGAGGGCGATTATCTCTTCTTCGAGGGGATGGGCTCTTATGCACGCTGCCTCAGCACCGGATTCAACGCCTATGGCCAGGAAGACCCGCTGCAGGTGCTCAATAGTGCCGGCTTCGTCAACGAGGCGATCCGATCCAATGCCGATGACCCGGCGGTCTACAGCTTTGTT
>SLDH01000016.1 GCA_007125415.1 Roseovarius sp. | reverse complement strand
TCGATCTGCGCCTTCAATTCGCGCGCGGTGCCGAAAAGGTCCGAAGACAGCGTGGCAATCCGGGCATCGGGGAAAAGGGCTGCCGCTTCCTCGGCCAGACGCTCCACGCCCGGGCCCACAGCGGCCAGACGATCTTGAGCGCCGCAGGCGGGGCAGGTGTCGGGTACGGGTTTGCTCGCCCCGCATTGATGGCAGATCAGGCGTCGCAGAAACCGGTGCTCGACCATTCGCGCATCACAATCATCACAGCCGATCTGATGCCCACAGGCGCGGCAGAGCGTCGTCGGCGCATATCCGCGCCGGTTGAGAAAGAGCAGCGATTGCTCCCCTTGCTGAAGCCGCTGCCTGACCGCGCCTTGCAGGCTCGGCGAGATCCACCGGTTCGACGGCAGGCTCTCGGCCCGCATGTCGATCGCGGTCAACTCGGGCATCATTGCAGCGCCAAAGCGCGTGGGCAGATCGAGCCGCGTGTATTTCCCGGCCTCTGCATTGGCCCAGCTTTCAAGCGCGGGCGTGGCCGAGGCCAGCACCACCTGCGCGCCGCAGATCGAGCCGCGCAGCACCGCCATGTCGCGCGCATGATAGAGGACGCCCTCCTCCTGCTTGTAGGAACTGTCATGCTCTTCATCTACAACGATCAAGCCCAGATCCCGGAAAGGCAGAAAGAGCGCCGAGCGCGCTCCAACCACCAATTGCGCGCCCCCTGTGCCCACCATCTTCCAGATCCGCCGCCTTTCGGTCATGGTTGCGCCCGAATGCCATTCGGCGGGCCGCGCCCCGAAGCGCGCCTCCACCCGGGTCAGGAACTCCGCCGTCAGCGCGATCTCAGGCAGCAGCACCAGCGCCTGACGGCCCACGCGCAGCGTTTCGGCAACGGCCTCCAGATAGACCTCTGTCTTGCCCGATCCGGTGACGCCGCGCAGCAAGGTGGTGCCATAGCCCCCGGCCTGCACCGCCGCGCGCAATTGCGCCGCCGCCGCCGCCTGTTCATCGGTCAGCGCCTTGCCCGAGAGTGCAGGGTCAAGCGGCATGAAGGGCAGATCGCGCGGGGCTTCCTCCTCGATCACCACCCCTTGTTTGACGAGCCCCTTGATCACCGATGACGTGACACCGGCCTCGCCGCTCAATTCCTTGAGCGTGAAACCCGCACCGCCATAGGCGCGCAACACAGCCAGCACCTTAGCGCGTGCCTCGGTCTCACGATCAGGCGCTCCTGTCCCCAGCCGATAGACCCGGCGCATCGCGGGCGGATCGCTCAGCCCCGGGGCGCGCGTGGCCAGCCGCAGCATGGCGGTCAACGGGGTCAGCGTATACTCGCCCGCGCGCTCCAGAAAGCTCTGCATCTCCTCGCGCATCGGGGCCACATCCAGCACGCGCAGGATGGCACGGGCCTTCGCCGGATCGAACCCGCCTTGTCCCGCCCCCCAGACCACACCCGGAACCTTGCGCGGGCCCAGCGGCACCTCGACAAGGGCCCCGATCTGACAGCCCCCCTCCGGCGCCTTGTAATCCAATGCGCCATCCAGCGGTTGCGTCGTGACGACAGCCACCAGATCACCTTCATGGAAAAAAGACGGCGGCAAGGGCGACATTCCTCATCGGGGGTTTCGGCAGGTTGCTCCATGGGGTAATGCTTGCGGCGAGAAACGCCAAGCCGCTACCACAGGAGAGCGCGATGAAATTTTTCGTGGATACCGCCGAAATCGACGCGATTGCCGAGCTGAACGATCTGGGCATGGTGGACGGGGTCACCACCAACCCCTCGCTGATCCTCAAATCCGGCCGCGACATCATGGAAGTGACCCGCGAGATCTGCGAGATGGTCTCGGGCCCGGTCTCGGCCGAGGTGGTGGCCACCGAGGCGGATCAGATGATCGCAGAGGGGCGCAAGCTGGCAAAGATCGCCCCGAACATCGCCGTCAAGGTGCCACTGACATGGGACGGGCTGAAAGCCTGCAAGGTGCTCTCGGGCGAAGGCAACATGGTCAATGTCACCCTGTGTTTCTCGGCCAATCAGGCGCTTCTGGCGGCCAAGGCGGGGGCTACCTTCATCAGCCCCTTCATCGGGCGGCTCGATGACATCAATCTCGACGGGATGGAGCTGATCTCCGATATCCGCCAGATCTACGACAATTACGGCTATGAGACGCAGATTCTTGCCGCCTCCATCCGCACGGTCAATCACGCCTATCAATCCGCCATGATCGGCGCCGATGTGATGACCGCCCCGCCCGCCGTGATCAAGTCCATGGCCAAGCACGTGCTGACCGACAAGGGGCTCGATGCATTTCTCGCCGACTGGGCAAAGACGGGGCAGAATATTCTCTGAGGCATTCTGTGCGGCAAGTGCGAAGTGGCGAGGCCGCCTTGACTGGGCGGGCCTCACGAGATTGAGCCGTCAGCCGCGTGCGGACGCACGGGCTGCTGCAGAGAATGGACAGGGGTTGCGAAGACGAAGGAAACCGTTCTTCTCCCCTGTCTATACGGCAAGCAGAGGGCGGCACCCGACCCTGGGTGGGCGCTTTGATACGCCGGGGCGACTGTGCTTTATGGCAGCCTAGCCCCCCTGAACGCTGAGCTTTTTGCAACGTTGCAATGCGCCCTCCCGGGGGGAGGGTCGGACGCCGCCCGGGCTGGTCGCCCGGGCGGGACCGTGGGGCCGGCGTGGCGCGGGGAAAAGGCCGCAGGCTGCCGCGCACCGCCTGGCGCCACGCCCCGTCATTGCCGTTCAATCCTCAGCAACCTTTCCTGAGCCGAACAGAAATCGAACTGCCCGGAATTTTCTTGCGGCATTCTGCCTCTCTATCTGATAAGCTGTCAAAAAACGAAAACAAGACGACCGAGGCGAGTATGAGCAGCATGCCTGAAATGAATCCGTCCCTGCGCGAACGTCTGATCTCGCAGCCCGATGTGATCCTGGAAGATCAGGATCTGATGCGCGCCCTGATCTCGGCCAATGAGCGGGCGATGGGCGGCAATATCGTCGATCTGCGCGGCATCGCCATGGACCGGCTCGAGGCGCGGCTCGACCGGCTGGAGGACACCCACCGCGCGGTGATCGCCGCCGCTTACGAGAACCTCGCCGGCACCAATCAGGTACACCGCGCCGTTCTGCGGATGCTTGACCCGGTGGAGTTCGAAGGGTTCCTGCACGATCTGGGCACCGAAGTGGCCCACATCCTGCGCGTGGACAGTATCCGGCTGGTGCTGGAGACGGCCCGGAAAGAGAATGACCCCGCAATCAATCGGTTGGGCGATGTGCTCAGCCTTGCGGAGCCCGGTTTCATCGCGCGCTACCTCACCGATGGACGCAACGCCCCGCCCCGGCAGGTCACGTTGCGCCAGATCCACGAGGGCGAGCGGCGCGTCTACGGCGCGGATTGCGAATTCATCCGCTCGGAGGCCTGCCTGCTGCTCGATTTCGGCGAAGGACGTCTGCCCGGCATGCTGGTCATGGGGGCAGAAGATCCGCATCAGTTCACCCCGCAGCAGGGCACCGATCTGCTGGCTTTCTTCGCGGGCGTGTTCGAACGGGCAATGCGCCGCTGGCTGTCATGATCTCCCCCGCAGCGCGCGATGCCTTGCAAGGCTGGCTCGATGCTCAAAAGGCCCTCAAGGGGGCCTCCGACAACACGATCACCGCCTACGCGCGTGATGTGGCTGATTTTCTTGACTTCATGACGCGGCACAGCGGCGAGGCGCAGGGGCTCGCCCCCCTATCCAGGCTGGGTATCTCGGATATGCGCAGCTGGATGGCCCATGAGCGGGGGCGCGATGTGGGCGCACGCAGCCTCGCGCGCAAGCTCTCGGCGGTGAAAAGCTTCTATCGCTGGCTGTCGGAGCGCGAAGGGTTCGATGCGTCGGCGGTTCTCTCCACCCGCTCGCCGAAATTTCAGCGCAAGCTGCCCCGCCCCCTGGCGGAGGAGGCCGCACGGCAGGTGATCGACACGCTGGAGATGCAATCGGCCACGCCATGGGTGGCTGCGCGCGACCAGGCGGTGGTGACGCTGCTCTACGGCTGCGGTCTGCGCATTTCCGAGGCACTCGGGCTGACGGGCGACGACCTGCCGCTGGGCACGGCGCTGCGCATCCGCGGCAAGGGCGGCAAGGAGCGCATGGTCCCGCTCATCCCGGCGGCGCGCGAGGCGGTGGAGACCTATCTGGCGCTCTGCCCCCATGACATAACACCGGGCAGCCCGGTATTTCGCGGGGTACGCGGCGGCGCGCTTAGTCCGCGTCTCATCCAGAAGGTGGTCGAGAAGACGCGCGCGCAGCTTGGCCTGCCCGCCACGGCGACACCGCACGCGATGCGGCACAGCTTTGCCACCCATCTGCTCAACGCGGGGGGCGATCTGCGCGCCATTCAGGAATTGCTCGGGCATGCCTCGCTTTCCACCACACAGGTCTATACCGGCGTGGACACCGCGCGCTTGATGGAGGTCTATCAGCGTGCACACCCCAAAGCCTGATTGCACTCGGGCGCAATATCCTGCAAAGACCGCGCCATGAGCAAGACCTACAAAGCCTATGCCGTGCATCTCTTCACCGCGACGGGTGCCGTCTTCGCCATGCTGGCCATGCTGGCAGCCGTGGATGGCCAATGGAGTCTGATGTTCTTGTGGCTCGTCGTGGCCTTCGTGGTGGACGGGGTGGACGGACCCCTGGCCCGCCGCTACCATGTGGAGACATACGCCAAGAATATCGATGGCAACATCCTCGACATGATCATCGATTATCTCACCTATATCTTCATCCCCGCCTTTGCCCTATTCAAATCGGGGCTCCTGCCGGGCTGGACGGGATGGCTCGCGATCATCGTCATCACATTCGCCAGTGCGCTCTATCTCGTCGACACACGGATGAAGACGAAGGACAAGTCCTTTTCGGGCTTCCCGGGCTGCTGGAACATGGTGGTGATCGTGCTTTTCGCGCTCCAGCCGAATTTCTGGTTCACACTGGCGCTGGTCGCCGTTCTGGCGGTGGCGATGTTCACATCATTGAAATTCGTCCATCCGGTGCGCACCGCCCGCTGGCGCGTTGTAACCCTGCCCATGGCGTTTGCCTGGACCTTCTTTGCCGGCTGGGCCGCCTGGGTGGATTTTCACCCCGAAAGCTGGGCACACTGGGGCTTGCTGATCACTTCGGTCTATCTTCTTCTGGCCGGGATTCTGCAGCAGATCATTCCGGAGCGGAAACGCGCGTAGCACGCTTTGCGGCGCGTAGGCCGTGGCTTGAGCGGTCACAGCAGCCTTCGTGCAAGCGGGCTGATGGCCTTGTCCGCGCGGCGATTTCAATGCCGTCACGCCGCTCGGGCACGCATCTACAGATTCTTCGGCACCCGCCCAGCGCACTGGGCTGGATGCAACAGCCCGGGCAGATACCTCAGCTTGGCGGGTAGTGCGGGCGATCTGGCGAGTAATAGGTTCCCAGATAGTCGAGGATCAGATCGCGATCCTCTTCGTGCAGTTCAGCCATGCCCATATCCTCGACCATCCAGACGAGGATATCGTCCCAGCCTTCACGGGTCTGGCCCTGTTGGACGATGATCATCTCGGAATGACAGACGGCGCAGAAATCATAGGTGAGCTGTGCGCCCGGCGCTGGGTGGAACATGCCGATCTCATAGATCACCTCGGTGCGTCCCTCATCATCCTCCACTGTCATCTGCGCGGCAACGCCTGAAATGCCGAGCCCTGCAATTACCCCCGTGGCGAGGGCGAATACCGTCCGTCTCATCATCAAGTCTTCTCTTTGGTTAAAGGCGGGCACGCGCAATGCCAAACTCTGCGCGCGCCCGGGTTAGCGTCTTCGGCTTCAGCTTGCCATCACACCAACACGGTGGAACGTGTTGTTGAGGTATCCGCGTGGGTTCCACGAAATCGCATGCGGCTGCGCGACACCCTCGCTATCGGTTGCCCGCGCCCATATCTCGTAATACCCGGCCTGTGGAAACGTGACATTCGCGCGCCAGTTCTGCCAAGCACCAGGATTGACCGGCGCATCAAGCTCGGCATCGGACCAGGTCGCCCCGAAATCGATCGAAACTTCCATCCGCTCGACCGTCCGGTCGCCGACCCAAGCATGACCGCGCACCTCTGTCTCCATGCCGGTTTCGGACCCGTTCGCGGGGAAGGTGACGAGGGATTTCACCGGCATCGCCTCCATGATCACCATGTCCTCGTTCGGCACATCGGTGCCCGGCGCAACCGGGTAGGCCGGAACACGGTAGGACTGGCCGCGCATTTTCTCGCCATCATGTTCAACATCGCGCACCCAGATCCGCGTCAGCCATTTCTGCGAACAGGAGCCGGGCCAGCCGGGGACCACGAGGCGCAGTGGTGCCCCGTTGTGCGGATGCAGCGGTCCGCCATTCATTTCGAAGGCGATCATCACGGTTTCGTCCATTGCCTTGTCGATCGGCATGCCACGCGAGAGCGGAAACTTGTCAGGATCCCCCGACAGGTGGATATCCGCCCCCTCATGCCCGGTATAGACGGCCGCATCCTGCACACCGGCAGCTTCAAGTACGTCCTTCAGTCGTACCCCGGTCCATTCCGAGCACGCGATTGCACCGACAGTCCATTGATTACCCCGTGCCGGCGGGTCGAAATCCGCCCGCCCGTTGCCGCCGCATTCGATATGCAGCGCACGGGTGATGACTTCGAAATTCTCGCGCAGATCGTCGATTGTCAGCGTCATCGGATTGTCGACAAATCCATCGATGGTCAGCGTCCAGCCGTCGGGATCCATGGAATCGGGCAGCTGGCCATTGTCGCGGATGAAATGGCGGTCCGTGGGAGTGATCGGATCATCCAGCAGATGAGCCGGTGTCTCCGCGTTGAGCGGGCGATCGCCCAGAAGTGTCAGCCCGTCCTTCCCGCCGAGCAGATCACCTTGCGCGAAGGCCGCAGGGACCAGCCCATTCGGCATGTTGGCTCGAAACGGGATTGTCAGGCCCGCGACAGCCCCCATGGTCGCGAATCCGGCAGTTCGCAGGAACCCGCGCCGATCCTCGCGCGGCACCGTCTCCGCTTCATTCGTGTGTTCGGTACGCTCTGTCATCAATTTCTCCTCCTGACACAAATCCAGACCTTTCAACCGTCGCCTCACCGCCGGCCATCCTATTCAGCAACGTGAATTTGATTTCATATCAACCTATCCAATGGTTGAGCTTGTTCATCGGGGTGGCCTGCCAGAAGCGTGTTCCGACGCTTGGACCGCAGGCCTAGGTTGTGCCGTGGCGGGCCTGGTAATGACGGCCTGCCGAGCAAACCGTCACAGCCCTTGGCTTTTGACGGGCGGGATCATTGGTCAGGTGGTGAAGCCTAACGGGCCTCACTGTGATACTCGGCATTGGGTTGCATCCCCGTGGCGCTGGCGATGCGGTTGGACATGCTGAAAAACCCCGCCACGCTTGCAATGTCCCAGATGTCGCGCTCGGCAAATCCCGCATCACGCAGGGTTTGCCGGTCAGCCTCCTCGATCATGGCGCTTTCTTTCGTCACCTTCTCGGCGAAGCTCAGCATCGCGCGCTGCCGCGCGCTGAGTTCCGCCATGCGCCAGTTCATCACCATGGCCTCGCCCAACTCGGGCCGCCCCGAAAGCGCCCGCACCGCCGCCCCATGGGCCACCTGGCAATACCAGCACCGATTGATGGAGCTGACGACAACGGCGATCATTTCGCGTTCGAGTTTGCTCAACCCGCTCTCACCCAGCATCAGATCATTATACATGGCCGTGAAAGCGTTCAGCTTGTCGATATCGAACGCATAAGCCCTGAGCACATTGGGAACCATCCCGAGCTTTTCCTCGCAGATCTCGAAATATTTCCGCGTGGCCTTGGGCAGCGGCTCGACCATCGGCAAATCAAGCGCGGTGGGGCTGTCTGGGTTGCTCATCGCTGTCATCCTTTGATCCGGTAGTGATACTCTCCCACAGGCTTGAAGCCCATGGAAGCATAGAGCGCGTTGGCCGCGACATTGGCCTGCGTGCACATGACGGCAAGCTGTTCGGCCCCTTCAGCTTGGGCCCAGCGGGCGGCTTGCTGCATCATCAGGCGGCCCATACCGCAGCGACGGTCCCGCGCGCGGACTTCCAGCGCGTGAACCATGGCGAACGCATGGTGCCGCCCGACATATCCCGCCCCCGAGGGGCGGTTGCCATAGCGTCCGAAAAGGCCTGTCTTGGGGCAGGCCGCCCGCTCCATCACCGCCACACGATCCGGCCCGATACCGCCCTCCGCCCAGATGTCGCGCATGATCTGCAGGGGCTCCCAGATGGTGAAGGTTCGCCCACGGGGTAACACGGCTGCGGCGAGAGGGGCCACAGGCGCCAGATAGATGTTGACCGGGTCGATCGCACTGTACCCGCGTTCGGCAAGCAACGCATCAAACGCCGCATCCCCCTTGCGGATCATGAAGAGCGCCGGCTGTTCCAGCCGCGTCATCGCCTCTTCGGCCCGCGCCAGATCGGCGTCGCTCACTTGCCCCTCGGCTGTCGCTGCTGACACGCGCTTTCCGCCTCCTGCACCGTCTCGGATGGTGAAGGGGCCAAGCCGGACCGAAGACGCGCAGGGCCATGTCACCTCGATGGTTTCATGAAGCGTCTGCGGCGCCACCCTCATTCGGCAAAGGTGCTTTGCAGGGCCTGCATCGCGGCATCCACCTGCGCGCCGTCGGCGCCTCTGATCACCACATGTGCCCCGAAGACGCCATCCTGCTGGAACGGGTAGCACCCGATGGAAAGCTCCGGATAGCGCACGGCCAGATCGCCGAGCGGCCCCGCAATGTCCCCCTCGCCCCGGTATATCCGCAGGCTCTGCGACAGAAGCGGCGCACCACCGGAGAGCCCGGGCAGCACACTGGCCACCATCGCGTTGAAGATGGCGGGCACACCGGCCATCACATGCACATTCTCGATGGAAAACCCTGGTGCCGCGCTGATCGGGTTTTCGATCAGGGTGGCACCTTCCGGGATCCGCGCCATGCGCAACCGTGCCTCGTTCAGGTCCTGCCCCGATTTCTCGTAATGCGCAGCGAGCACCGCGCGCGCGTCCTCGCGCACGCCGATCGGGCGGTCGAAGGCCCGCGCCACGCTCTCCGCGGTGATGTCGTCATGGGTGGGCCCTATGCCGCCCGATGTGAAGAGATGATCATAGGCGGCGCTCAGCGCGCGCACGGCGCTGACGATCGCCTCCGCGTCATCGCTGATCATCCGCACCTCGCGCAGGTCTATCCCCGCGCGGGTCAGTTCTCCGGCGAGATAATGCATGTTCGCATCGCGCGTGCGGCCCGAAAGTAATTCGTCTCCGATCACGAGCATGGCAGCGGTTGGGTTCGGCATCGGGCGCTCCTTGATTGCGGGTGCTTCTCCCTATAAGCCCCCGGCCATGCGCTTTCAAACCCCCCTTGTGCCTGCCCGGCTGATCCGCCGCTACAAGCGTTTTCTGGCGGATGCCGGGCTCGAGCCGTCAGGCGAGGAAGTGACCGCCCATTGCGCCAATCCCGGCTCGATGATGGGCCTCGCCACACCGGGCACCCGCATCTGGCTGGAACCGAATGACGACCCGAAGAAGAAGCTGAAATATGGCTGGCGGCTCGTTGATCACGAAAACGGGCATTTCACCGGGGTGGATACGGCACTGCCCAACCGGGTGCTGCGGGCGGCGCTGCAGGCACGCGAGGTCGAACCGCTCGCCGCCTATGGCACCGTGCTGCCCGAGCAGCGCTATGGCGAGAAGAGCCGGATCGATTTTCTGCTGCGGCAGGAGGGCCTGCCCGATGCCTATGTCGAGGTGAAATCGGTCACGCTGTCGCGCAGCCCCGGGCGCGCCGAGTTTCCCGATAGCGTCACCGCGCGCGGCACACGGCATATGAGTGACCTCGCTGCAATGGCACGCAATGGCCATAACGCTGTGCTCTTCTACCTGGTGCAACGCACCGACTGCCAGTGCATGAGCGTTGCCGCTGATATTGATCCGGGCTATGCGGCGGCCCTCGCCACCGCGCGCCGGGCGGGGCTGACAGTGCTGGCCTACGATACCGTGATCACGCCAGAGGCTGTGACGCTCGGGCAGGCACTGGCCCTTTGCGAGGACGTCACCTGACAAGTCGCTGAAAAAATCCTGCGCATGTCTGTTCTGACACAGAGGGCGGAAATTTGTTCCTCGCCAGATCCCCACATGCCCTGGCCCGGGCGACCAGCACGGGCCGCGCCCGACCCTCCACCGGGGAGGGCGCATTGCGACGTTGCAAAAAGCTCAGCATTCGGAAGTATCTGGCGGCCATGAAGCACTGCAGCCCCAGCGTGGGGAAGCCCTCACCCAGGGTCGGGCGCGGCCCTCCTCTTGAAGTACAAACAGGGGAGAAGAACAGTTTCGCTCGCTTTTGCAGCCCCTGTTCATTTTTCAGCAGCCTGCTAAATAGGGCGCGCAAACACACAGGCAAATTCGGGAGCGCATCGTGGACGAGAAGCACCGTGGAAGAGTGACGCGAGACGGTATCCGCATTCATGAAACGGCGGATTTTGCAGGCATGCACAAGGCGGGGCGGCTGGCAGCGGAGATCCTCGACAGTCTGAGCGCGCATGTCTATCCCGGTCAGACCACCGCCGCGATCGACCAGATGATCGAAGATCAGGTCACCGCCGCGGGCGCGAAATCCGCCACCATCGGCTACAAGGGCTATCAGCACGCCAGCTGCATCAGCGTCAATCACGTGGTCTGCCACGGTATTCCGGGCGAAAAGGTGCTCAAGGATGGCGATATCCTGAATATCGATGTCACCGTGATCGTCGATGGCTGGTATGGCGACACGAGTCGCATGTTCGTGGCGGGCAAGCTGAGCCGCAAGACCGAGCGGCTGATCGAGGTGACCCATGACAGCCTCATGATCGGCATCGAGGCGGTGAAGCCGGGCAACACGTTCGGCGATATCGGCCATGCCATCCAGAGCTTCGTGGAGCGCCAACGCATGAGCGTGGTGCGCGATTTCTGCGGGCACGGGCTTGGCCGCGTGTTTCATGCGCCGCCCAACGTGCTGCATTACGGGCGCGCCGGGTCGGGCCCCGTGCTGGAAGAGGGCATGTTCTTCACCATCGAACCGATGGTCAATCTGGGCCGGCCCGAGACCAAGATCCTCGCCGATGACTGGACGGCCGTGACCCGTGACAAATCCCTCTCGGCACAGTTCGAACATTCCGTGGGGGTCACGGCGACGGGCTGCGAGATCTTCACACTCTCGCCTGCGGGCCGGTTCCACCCCACCTACGGATAGAGCCAATCTCGATCAACCTGAGCCAACCTGCACCAAGCCGCGCAGGGGCAAGGAACAGGCAGGAGTGACCCGGACTGATCGACTAGCGCTCTACAGCGCCGCCAGCTTGGCGAGGCGGATCAATGTGCGCTCCACCAGCGCCATGGCCGGGGCGTGCTGGGCGGCTGAACGCAATTGCAGGTCCGTCTCGATCAGCAGGCCGAGGGCGGCTTCAAGGTCGGCAAGGCTCCAGTTCTGCACCTGCCGGGCCATCCGGTCCCGCCGGGGGCCGAAGACCGGCGGGCGCAACCTTGCAAGGCCCGCAGCAGGCCCGCCGGGATCGGAGGAGGCGGCGTAAAGCGCGCGAAAATGCCGGGTGGCGGCGATGCAAAGCCCCACCGGCTGCACGCCCTGCCCCTTCAGCCGGCGCATCACCGGACCGATCTCGCCCAGCCGCGCCTCAGCCACGATATGCAACACATCATCCAGATCGGCCTCGGTCGAAGCGGGCGCGCAGGCCATGATATCCGCAGGCGCCAGCGGCGTGTTGTCCCCAAGCTTGTAAAGCGCCAGTTTCTCCAGCGTCTGGCGGAAATCACCCGGATCGAGCATACGCGCCAGCGCGGAGAGATCTTCCATTGCGGCGGGGGATATCTCCACAAGCCCGGCGCGGCGCAACTCCGCCTCGATCTCATCGCGCCCCGGCGGATCATCATAGATGCCTGCGGCATAGGCATTCTTGTGGGCCTCGAAGAGCTTGCGCAGCTTCGAGCCGGCCCGAAGCGCGCCCGCGGTCACGATGATCTGGGCATCACCCTGTTGCCAGGCCGCCAGCGCATCCGTCAAGAGAGGCGCGATGAGATCGTTTGCGTCCTCGACAAAGGCCACGCGCGGGCCGGGGAAGAACCCTTGGGCCTTCACCGCATCCTGCAGAGCGGCCGGATCCTTGCGCAGGTCAGCGGCGGGCAGACGCGTCAACCGCATCTCTCCTTCTCCCTCGGGGCCGATCAGCGCAGCGATCACCTGTTGCCGCTTGAGAGCCACGCGCATGGCATCGGCGCCGAAGATGAGCAGCCCCGCGCGGTCAGGCTCGGGCCGGGCGAAATAGCGGGCGGCGTCGCGCGCAGCCAGTTTCATGCGGGCAGACCGGGGGCCACCGCAACGAGCCGCGTGATCATCGCATCGCCGAGGATCACCATCAGACGGTCGGACGCATCGCGTTTCGCGGCCTCTGTCGCCACGGTCGTGCCGGACGTCGAATAGGAGGTGAAGCTGTCAACCTTGCCCGAAGTCAGCACTTCGCCACTGTCCAGGTCGCGCAGGGCATAAGTCACCTCTCCCAGCATGTTGTAACGCAGGGTGATGTTGTCGTCGGAAATCGCACTCGGGCGCTCGCTGATCCGGATGGCGTGGCTCAGCCCGTAGCGCGGGGCGGCAGCGCGGCCCAGCCGGTCTTCCAGATACCGCACCAGCCGGTATGCCGGTTGGGTCGTGGGTGCATCCACCGCCACATTCCCGTCCAGCCGGTTCGCCCCGCCCCCCGGCCCGTAGGCGGGCGTGAAGCCGCACGCCGAAAGGGCGGCAGCACCCAGCAGAACGGTCCGGCGGCTATATGACGACATTCACGATCCGTCCGGGGACAACGATCACCTTGCGGGGCTGGGCCCCCTCCAGCGCCCTCACGACAGCATCCACTTCTAGCGCGCGTTTTTCAACCTCCGCCACGGCCATATCGGGCGGCAGGTCGATCTCGGCGCGGCGCTTGCCGTTGATCTGGATGGGCAGCGTCACCAGATCATCCTGCAGCATGGCCGGATCGGCCTGCGGCCAGGGGGCCTGCACCACCAGCCCCTCGCCCCCCAGAAGCGCCCACAATTCCTCCGACAGATGCGGGGTCATGGGCGACATGAGTTGCGCGAGCGTGCGCGCGGCGGTGGTCTTGGCGGAGGCGCCGGCCTTGGAACGCGCAAGCGTTGCGGTAAAGGCGTAGAGCTTTGCGATGGCGGCATTGAAGCCGAAGCTCTCGATCCCGCCCGAGACATCGTGGATCGCCTTGTGCATCTCGCGCAGGAGCGCCTCATCGGCCTCGGGCGTGCCTGTCTCGGTGCCCTCGGCGATCTCCGCGCAAATTCGGTACACGCGCGCAAGATGCCGGTAAGCCGCTTCGGCACCGGCGGCGGTCCATTCCACGTCGCGCTCGGGCGGGCTGTCGCTCAGGACGAACCAGCGCGCGGTATCCGCGCCATAGGCGCTGATGATGCTGACCGGATCGACCACGTTCTTCTTGGATTTCGACATCTTGGCGGACGGGATGATCTCGACCTCGGTGCCATCGGCCAAACGCCCTTCCGTCACCTCTTCGGGCAGGTGATAGACGGGGCGGCCATTGGTATCGCGGGTCTGGTAGATCTCATGCGTCACCATCCCCTGGGTGAAAAGCGCCTCGAAAGGCTCCTTGCATTTCGCCGGAAGGTGGCCGGTTTCCACCATCGCACGGGCGAAGAATCGCGCGTAGAGCAGATGCAGGATCGCGTGTTCGACCCCGCCGATATACTGGTCCACATTCATCCAGTATTCGGCCTCGGCCATGTCGGTGGGCGTCTCGGCGCGCGGGGCGGTGAAGCGCGCGAAATACCACGAGCTGTCCACGAATGTGTCCATCGTGTCGGTTTCCCGCCGGGCGGGGCGGCCACAGGCCGGGCAGGCACAGGTGCGCCAGGTGTCGTGCCGGTCAAGCGGGTTTCCCGGTTGATCGAAGGTCACATCATCAGGCAGGCGAATGGGCAGGTTTTCCTTCTTCTCGGGCACCACGCCGCAGGTGTCGCAATGCACCACCGGGATGGGGCAGCCCCAGTAGCGCTGGCGCGAGAGGCCCCAGTCGCGCAGGCGATATTTCGTGACCCCCTGCCCCACGCCATTCTCTTCGCAAAAGCCGATCGCCGCCTCGATCGCCTCATGGCCCGTCTGCTCGGTGTCGCCGGCAAAGCCCCGGACATAGATCACCCGTTCGGTCTTGGGCGGCACATAGGCCTCGCCGCCGTCCTCGGGCAGGCTGGTGCCATCATCTTCAGCCGGCGCGTAGGTGGAGATCACGGGCAGATCATATTTGCGCGCGAAATCCAGATCACGCTGGTCATGGGCAGGCACGCCGAAAATGGCACCCGTGCCATAGTCCATCAGGATGAAATTGGCCACATAGACCGGCAATTCCCAGGCGGTATCAAAGGGATGTCGCGCCTTCAGCCCGGTGTCGAAGCCGCGTTTCTCGGCCTTTTCCAGCGCCTCCTCGGTCGTTGCGCCCTTGCGGCATTCGGCGTTGAAGGCGGCCAGATCGGAGTTGGTCTCCTCGAGCTGGCGCGCCAGCGGATGATCGGGCGAGATGGCAACGAAACTTGCCCCCAACATCGTATCGGGCCGCGTGGTATAGACCTCCACACGGTCATGCCCGTCAGGCCCGTCCACCAGCCCGAAGGCGAATTGCAGCCCGCGCGAGCGGCCGATCCAGTTCTCCTGCATGAGGCGCACTTTCGCCGGCCAGCTTTCAAGCCCGTCCAGTGCCTCGAGCAATTCCCCGGCAAAATCGGAAATCCGGAAAAACCACTGCGTGAGTTCACGCCGCTCCACCTCCGCGCCCGAACGCCAGCCGCGGCCGTTCTCGACCTGCTCATTGGCAAGCACCGTCATGTCCACCGGATCCCAGTTGACCACGGCGTTCTTGCGATAGACGAGGCCCTTTTCCAGAAAATCGAGAAAGAGCGCCTGCTGCTGGCCGTAATATTCCGGGTCGCAGGTGGCAAATTCGCGGCTCCAGTCGATCGAGAGGCCAAGCGGCTTCATCTGTGCGCGCATGTCGTCGATATTGCCATAGGTCCAGGCCTTGGGATGCCCGCCACTGGCCATGGCGGCATTCTCGGCGGGCATGCCAAAGGCGTCCCAGCCCATCGGGTGCAGCACATTGTGGCCGGTGGCCAGCTTGTGCCGGGCGATCACATCGCCCATCGTATAGTTGCGCACATGGCCCATATGGATGCGCCCCGACGGGTAGGGAAACATCTCCAGCACATAGTATTTGGGCTTATCGGCCGAGGGCGCGGCGCGAAACACGCCTGCCGCGTCCCAGGCCTCTTGCCATCTTGCTTCGATTTCGGCGGCGGAATAACGTGACATCGGGCGCGCCCCTTTCGGATTTTCGACCTCTTCGCATGGGGTGATAAGGTGCGCGCGCTGGCGGGTCTAGCAGAAAGACGCCCCCGAAAACTCTATACAGGCCTTTGGTGGCTGCCTATACCGGCAAGGATTTTGAAGGGCCGCGATCACCAGATGAAGATACTTTTCATTCACCAGAATTTTCCCGGACAATACAAACACCTCGCCCCGCTTCTCGCCCGTCAGGGGCATCAGTGCGTCGCCCTGACCCTGCGGGTGAAAGAGCCGGGATGGTGGCAGGGCGTGCGGCTGCTGCCCTACAAGCTGCGTGACCGCAGCGCGCAGAACGTGCATCCTTGGCTGGTTGATCTTGACAGCAAGGTGACCCGCGCCGAGGGCTGCCTTGCGGGGGCGATCGAACTGCAGAAGGCCGGGTTCTCACCCGATCTCATCCTCGCCCATCACGGCTGGGGGGAGCCGATGTTCCTGCGTGATCTGTGGCCCGAGGCGCGCATGGGGCTCTATTGCGAACTTTATCATCTCTCCGATTATCCACATAACAACTTCGACGCGGAATTCGAAAAGCCGTCCCTGATCACACAGCTCAAATTGCGTCTGAAGAACCTCAACAACCATCTGCACTTCCCCTTCGCCACCGCCGGGATCAGCCCCACCTGGTTTCAGGCCAATACATTCCCGGCCGAATTTCGCGACAAGATCACCGTGAGCCATGACGGGATCGACACCAGAAGCGCCGTGCCCGACCCCGATGTCCGGCTCAGCATCCCGGGCAAGGTGGACGTGACCCGCAATGATGAGGTGATCACCTTCGTCAACCGCAATCTCGAGCCCTATCGCGGCTATCACCGCTTCATGCGTGCCCTGCCCCGCCTGCTGAAGGAGCGGCCCCGCGCGCAGGTTCTGATCGTGGGCGGTGACGAGGTGAGCTATGGCGCACGCGCGCCCGACGGAAAGACGTGGAAACAGATCTTCATCGACGAGGTGCGCGGCCAGATACCGGACGCGGACTGGGCGCGGGTACATTATCTGGGGCGCATCCCCTACGACCAGTTCCTGCAGCTATTGCAGGTCAGCCGCTTGCATGTATATCTCACCTACCCCTTTGTCCTCAGTTGGAGCCTGATGGAGGCGATGTCCATCGAGGCGGCCATTGTGGCCAACGACGTGGACCCGGTGCGCGAACTCATAGACCATGATGTCCATGGCCGGCTGGTCGATTTCTTTGACACCGATTCGCTGGTACGGGAAGTATGCGCGTTACTTGACGACGCCGAGGCCCGTGCACGGCTGGGCAAGGCCGCCCGCCAGCGGATCGTGACACAATACGACCTCGACGACATCTGCCTGCCCCGGCAACTGGAATGGGTCTCCAGCCTAACGCGTTGAGTCTACGGCTCAGAAACGGGCCGAGTCGACCCGCAACTGGCGTGCCCGGTCCAGAATCGCATCTTCCACCGCGCGCTGCGTGGCGGCAGCCACCGGGCCACTGCGGGTTTGCAGCGCGACATTGAGCGAGCGCGCATCCAGCGCCGGATCGCTGATCAGGATGGTCGCGCGATAGGCCTGCCCCCCGCCGGGCGGTGTGCCGAAGCCGGTGCTGATGATGCCGGTGAAGGGATCGGCCGCCTCGATGGGCAGGAAGTTCAGCACCTCCAGAGAGGCCGTCCAGAGATGCCGATTGACCTTTACCTGCTGATCGCCACCGCGAAAAACAGCCAGAATGCTGCTGTCGCCATAGCTACGCCGGCTTGTTGGTGACATCGGATCAACACCCGCTGACCCCTGGGGCTCATTGCTGGAGCCCGTGTCTCTAGGCTCCATGCCCCGGTTTTGACCACAGGCCGCGATGATCAGGGCCATCGCGACGCCAAGCGTTGCTTTGGTGATGCGGGAAAACTGCATGAGACCGTCCACGTTAGGTGCTTCTCCCTAGTATCCAAGCAAGGGCGAGGGGGCAAGCCGTTTACTGGTCTTGCCGCCATGCCCAGCCGTTTCGCGCTGCTGCTGGCCCCTGCACTATGGACCCGCCTTGCCCGGGTATGCCATAGACGAGCCGAAAACCAGCAAGGGACAAGCGCGTGAGCCTTGACGACATTCAGACCCGGATCGAGACCGCCGCCAAAGCCGCCGGGCGCGATGTGGCAGAGATCACCCTGATCGCGGTCTCCAAGCTGCAGCCCGACGCGCGCGTGCGAACCGTGCTCGAGCAGGGGCACAGATGCTTTGGCGAAAATCGCGTGCAGGAAGCGGCGGGCAAATGGCCCGGGTTCCGCGAGGCGTTCGAGGGGATCGACCTGCATCTGATCGGACCCTTGCAAACCAATAAGGCGCGGCAGGCGATGGAACTGTGTCAGTCGATCCACTCGCTCGACCGCCCGAAACTGGCCCGAACCCTTGCGCGGCTGGCCCAGGAAGCGGGACAATGCCCCGATCTCTTCGTGC
>SLDH01000284.1 GCA_007125415.1 Roseovarius sp. | reverse complement strand
TTCCCGCCCTCTGTGTCAAAACAGACAGGCGCAGGACCTTTTCAGCAGCCTGCTAAGACCAGTGCGGCCCGCGCGACCGTGCAGAAAGGCCCGACCGTTGACCCCGATCCGGAATCGCGATACCCGGACCCCTTGACCGGCTTGCAGCGTCTGCAGGGGCCACCGCAGATTTCTCTTCCCGGCCTCGGCGTCTTTCCCGAGCCGCTCGCCGCTGTTTGCGACAAGCCGCCGCAATGTCAGATTGACCCATTTCAATCCCCTGCCCCATCCGGCATGCAGCAGTGACAGGGCACAGGAGCACAAAATGATCGATACGACGCAACGCACTGAAGAGCGCCCGGTCTGGCCGTCCATCTTGCTCGGCTTTCGCGGGAAATGCCCCAATTGCGGCAGCGGACCGATCCTGAAGGGATATCTGACGGTGCGCGATTCGTGCACTGTATGTCGCGAAGAATTCCATCATCATCGCGCCGATGACGGCCCCGCCTATCTGACCATTCTTCTGGTCGGGCATCTGATGGCACCACTCCTGCATATCGCCTTTGTGAGGTTTCGTCCGGATCCTCTGGTGCTTTTCACGATTTTCGCTATTGGCTGTGTTGCCCTCTCGCTTTACCTTCTACCGAGGCTGAAAGGGGCCATCGTGGGATATCAATGGGCGCGCAGAATGGGCGGCTTCGGAACCGGCGACTGATCCCTTTCGCACAGAAAGGAACCGCATGAATACTGACAACGTTCCCGTTCGCGACGCCGCCACCGTCATCGTGCTGCGCGATCGGAGACGTGATCCGCATGTGCTCATGGGTCAACGCGGCGCGCGGGCGGCCTTCATGCCCAACAAGTTCGTGTTTCCAGGCGGTGCGCTCGACGCCGCCGATGCCGTGGTGCCTCTGGCGACGTCGCTGCCTGCCAGCTGCGCGGAACGCCTGGCGGAGGAATGCGCCGTTGATCTCTCCTCCGCGCTGGCCGCGGCTGCCATCCGCGAGTTATGGGAGGAAACCGGCCTGATCCTCGGGCAGCATGGCATCTGGCCCGAAATACCGGCCGGAGACTGGGCGAGCTTTGCCGCGACAGGCCATTTGCCGGTGGCGCACCCGCTGCAATTCGTGTTTCGGGCGATCACGCCACCGGGCAGTCCAAGGCGCTTCGACGCGCGCTTCTTTCTGCTGGACGCAGATGAGATCGCCAACGATCCTGATGATTTTTCCGCAGCGCAGGAAGAGCTTTCGCATCTGCAATGGGTGCCGCTGGCGCGTGCACGTCATGAATATGACCTGCCCTTCATCACCGAAGTGGTGCTGGCCGAGGTCGAGGCCCGCGTGCATGATCCGGCACCACCCGCCACCGTGCCCTTTTTTCGCAATGATGACGAGGCGAACCTCTTCGTGCGCCTGCGCGGCTACAACCCGCGTTCGGAAGAGTAGGCGAGCGCTCGGGCAGGCCTTCGGCTGCCACATCGCACTTGACAAATCAGCCTGGGACCCGCACCGTTTCCGGACGAGAGCAACAAGGTGTTCGCACCTAACGACAAAGGACTGCAAGATGGCAGCAAACCCCGACCAGAAGAAACTCCGCGAAGTCAACATGACTCTGAAGATCAAGACCGAAGAGTTGGACCGCCTGAGAGAGGAAGTCAAAGAGCTTCGGAGCTCCCGCAACGCACTCAGGGAAAGCCTTGGAAAAACGGTCAAGGCAGCCGCTGCGGATCAGGCATAACAAGCCCAATACCGACCAAGCGGATCGGCGTCTCTCGGGGCGCCGGTTCCTAAAGCAGGACGAGCACCAGAATGCTGCTTGTCAACAGACCGATGCCCCATAATTCGCGCCCGGTGATCTTTTCGCGGAAAAACAGCACCGCCGCCAGCATCGAGAAGATAACCTCCACCTGCCCCACCGCGAAAACATAAGCCGCATTCTGCAAGGTGAAGGCAGTGAACCAGCAAAAGCTGCCCATGAGGCTCGCCAGCCCCAGCCAGACCGCAACCCGGCGCGCGCGCCAGACGGTGCTCACTTCGCCCGGCGCGCGCCAGCGCAGCCAGAGCCCCATCGCCAGCGATTGCGAGGCCGTGACCGCCGCCACCGACAGAGAGGCGCGCAATAAGACATCATCGCTCGCCACTTCAAGGGTCGCGCCCCGGTAGGTGACAGCCGAGATGGCAAAGAGCGCACCCGAGGCCAGCCCCAGCCCCGCCGCCCGGTTGCGCAGCCTTGCCCAGCCGCGCGCACCAACCTCGGGCGGATCACTCAGGACGAGCACGCCGACAAGCCCGATCAGGATGGCCAGCATCCCCGCGAGGCTCACCCTGTCACCAAGGATCAGAAAGCCTGCGAGAGCCGTCTGAATGACCTCGGTCTTTTTCAGGGTGATTCCGACGGCGAAGTTGCGCGTGGCGAAGAGCATCACGACAAGGAGCGTCGCGAGGATCTGCGCCAGCCCGCCGCAGAGCACGTAGATCCAGAAGAATCCGCCAAGCTCCGGCAGGCCCTTGCCTTGTGCCAGCACATAGGCGCAAGCTGCCAGCATGGCGAAAGGTGCCGCGTAGAAAAACCGCGCGAAGGTCGCACCAGCGGCGGTGAGCGGCCCCATGCTGAGGGTCTTCTGCAGCATGAAGCGCGCAGTCTGAAAAGCCGCCGCCGCAACCGAAAGGATGATCCAAAGCTCCATTGCCGTGCTCTTGCCCCGCTTTTCGGGCAATGGCCAGAGCGGCGCTAGCCGCCCGGTGGCACCCCTGCGCCGTCGCCCATCAGCGGGTGCGGCACCGGATCCTTGGCGCGCAGCAGGTGCTTGCGAAAAATCTCGGCGTAGGAGCGGTAGTAATATCCGCCATTGCGACGCAGATAGAGATCCCGGTTGGCGCGAAATATACCCGGCAGATCATACCATGGCACCCGCGGATGCATATGATGCACCACGTGGTAATTGTTGTTCAGAAACAGCAGCGCCAACGGGCCCTTGTCCTCGATGATCACCGTGCGTCCCGAGGCGCGCATATGCGCGCGATGCTCCAGAAAGGTGCGGATCTTCAGCAGCGACCAGCCCGCATAGGCCGCAACGAGATAGAGCCAGACCGGCATGGGCGCCCAGATCACCCAGGCCAGAACCAACGCCACACCGGGGATCTGCAAAAGCCAGGCAAGGCGCACGCCTGCGTCCCCCTGCGCGATCCGGCCCAGATCATCCCGGACCAGCCCGTAGATGCCCAGCGCCGGCCCGAACACGAGCCTGCCCGCCAGCGTGTTGTTGAACTCCAAGAGGCGTTGGTGCCAGCGCGGCAGCCGTGCCCAGACGACAGGGTCGAGATAATTGCTCTCGGGATCGTCATAGGGATCGGTGAGGCGGCTGTCATGGTGGTGCGCCAGATGCAGGTCACGGAACCGGCGATAGGGCACGAACAGTCCAAGACAGGGGAAAACGACGGCCTCGTTCAGCCGCTCGTTGCGGAAGGGATGCCCATGCACCATCTCATGAGTGAGGGAGGAATGCAGCGCGATCATCACAAAAGTAACCACGAAACCCAGAGGCGCCCATAGCGTGTAAAGCAGGGTCGTCCCCAGGGCCCAAAGGCTGTAGCACAGCAAGAGCAGGGCAAATGTCGGCCACTCGATCGCCTCGTCCTGCCCGGTGGGTGAAACGGCTTGCCCGCCCTCCGTCGTCATTCATGATCCCTTTTTGAGTTGCCTGACTTGGGTATGCGACGCTTCGAAAAGGTGGAATTGCGAATTCAGTTAACATTTTTCTGCAATGGTGATATTAATCATCATATGCTGGATAAAACGGACAAACGCGCCCGCGCGGGGCTCTTCAGGACCCGCCTTGCGGAAGCGATAAGAGCGCGAGGCACGAATCAGAGTGCGCTTTCCCGGCGCATCGGCGTGGATCGCTCCACCCTTTCGCAGCTTCTGAAGGATCAGGGCGCACGCCTGCCCAATGCGCAGGTGGTGGGCGAATGTGCGGCGGCGCTGGGGGTGTCGGCCGATTGGCTGCTGGGCCTGACCGACCGGCCCGAGACTGCGGCCGACATCCTTGCCAACACGCTTTCACTCACCGAGGCGCCGCGCGCCATGGTGGACGAACAGATATTCGACTGGCACAAGGAGGCGGCCGGCTACAAGATCCGCCATGTGCCGGCCGGTCTGCCGGACATGCTCAAGACACGCGCGATGCTGCGCTGGGAATATGCGCCGCATCTCGGCCGGTCGATCGATCAGGCCATCGGCGCCTCCGAAGACCGGCTGGCATGGATGCGCGGCACACAATCGGATTACGAGATAGCCATGCCCCTCTTCGAGGTGCATTCCTTCATCCGGGGAGAGGGCTATTATGCCGATCTGCCCGACACCACGCGCCGCGCCCAGATCGACCACCTGCTCGGCCTTACCGAACAACTCTACCCGCGGCTCAGGATCTATCTCTTCGATGCACGCCGGATCTACTCGGCACCGGTCACCATTTTCGGGCCACTTCTGGCCGTGCTCTATATCGGGCGAAACTACATGGCCTTCCGCGACACCGAACGCGTTCGGGCGCTGACCGGCCATTTCGATTATCTGGTGCGGGAGGCGGAAGTATCGGCACGCGACTTGCCGGGTCATGTCAGATCAATCAGCGCACAGGCCTGATCAACCCACATCTTTTGCGCGACTGCCCCCTCCGGGACACAATTCATTCAAACTCTAACCAGATTGCCGTGCCCATATATGGGTATGGATGCTGAACTCACCATGAGCGAGACCAGAAAATGAACCGGCAGGAATTTGGAACGATCGCAGCCCTGGATTTCTGTGTGCCACCGCGCCAGGCATTTGAAGATATCGTCGAAGAACTGGATATCATGTTCCGCCCCGAAGGCCTGACCCGGCGCAGCATGATCTGGGACGGCAACGATCTGGCCATGATCGAGCGGGACGCCATACGACTGCTTCTGGCCTGGGTGCCGACGGGGCGCGCGGACGGATCATCCTATCTGGTGATCGGCGTCGGGCAATCGCCCGAGGCAGATGGCACGGCAATCAATGCCGAAAGCTGTCGTTTCGTGAAGACTGCCCTGCTGGCGCATCTGGAAAGCTATCTTTCCTTTCATGAAGTGGTGCATGTGGACGTGGCCTGCCCGCTGGACAGCGCCGTGCTCGATCGGTTTGCGGAGATTCTGTGCGATCTGCCGGTTTGCGCCGGGCAACACCACAGTCAGGCGCCCGATGCGACGATCCGCTTCGACACGCTCGACACGCTGGATGGGACAGAACCGATCGAGGAATGTTCCCTGCCCAAACGTCTGACCATCTACGCCCTCGGCGCAACGATCTTCCTCTATACCCCGCCCATCGGGGCCACGCTTCTCGCCTACACCACCCTGCGCGATTTCGTCCCGGAACGGCTGCAAATACCGCATCGAATGGCGGCCTGATTTAAGGGGCTGC
>SLDH01000084.1 GCA_007125415.1 Roseovarius sp. | reverse complement strand
GCCATGCCGAACGCAAGGCCGCGCTGGACATGGTCCACCGCCATTCCCCCGGATCGACCCGGCGACTGACGCTGGGGGCCGACAAGGGGTATGATGCAGGCGAGTTCGTTCGCGGCCTGCGACAAGCCTGCGTCACGCCTCATGTTGCTCAGAAAGCAAGATATTCAGCAATCGATGGCCGAACCACCCGCCATGAGGGTTACGCCCTGTCCCAGAAGCACCGGAAGAAAATCGAAGAGGCGTTCGGCTGGGCGAAGACCGTCGGCGGCATGGCCCAGACCATGTATCGCGGCGTCGAGCGCGTCCAATCGCGGTTCATCATGACAATGGCGGCCAACAACCTCGCAAAACTTCCCAGGTTGTTGGCCGCGTGAGGCGCAGAAACGCTCCCCGGGGCATACGCCGCCCGCGCCGACAGGCAGCCCGATCAAGAAAATATACCCTGATGACGGGACAGCGTTCCGGCTCAAGGACTATTTCAGCGGCCTGCTAACGGCAACGGTTGTGACAATGCGGAACCGAGCCGATCTGTGACAGGCGGCATGGCAGGCCGCCGATCAGCTCAGAAGGACTGCCCAGCCGATCACGAAAACCAGCAAGAGGGCCCAGACCTGCCAGAGCGCGGCGCAGGCGGCCTCGATCTCATTCGCGCCGATTTTCCTTGCACCCTTCGGATTCACGTAAGGAAAGTCGCGCTCTATGCCGTCATAGGATCGCGGGCCGGAAAGAGCCACGCCCAGCGCGCGGGCCATGGCGGCCTCGGACCAGCCCGCATTGGGCGAGCGGTGCGCCCGCGCTTCTGCCGCGATGGCGGCCCAGTCCTGCCAGAGCCTGTAGCGCAGGGCGATCAGCGTGCCGGTAAGTCGCGCGGGAACGAGATTGAGCAGATCATCGAGTCGCGCCGCAGCCCAGCCGAATTCAGCGTGGCGCGCCGTGCGATGGCCGATCATGCTGTCGGCGGTATTGGTTATCTTGTAGAGCAACAGGCCCGGCAACCCCGCGATCAGAAACCAGAAGGCCGGTGCCACCACCCCGTCACTGAGATTCTCGGCGGCCGACTCGATCGAAGCACGGGCGACATCACTTTCCTGCATGGCCGCTGTATCACGGCCCACGATCATCGCAACGGCACGCCGCCCTTCGCCCAGCGAGATGCGCAGCCCTTGGCTCACGGCGCGCACGTGCTGAACCAGCGATTTCTGTGCCAGCAGAATCGCGGCCACGGCGCATTCCACCAGTGCTCCAAACTGCGCCAGCGCCGAGCCCAGCGCGAGGGCTCCCGCGCCCATCAGCCCCATGGCGAGGCAGCCTTTCAGCCGGCGCGCGGCACCGCTGTTCCATCGCCAGTCGCACCAACCTACAAGGCGGCCCATCACGACAGCCGGATGCGGCACGCGATGCCACAGCCATTTCGGCTCACCCAGCACCGCGTCCAGCAGCATCGCAATGGCCAGCGCTGCCGCCATGCTCAGGCACCTTGCGGTGACGCAGCGTCATGCAGGCCAAGGTCACCAACGGCACTCGAACCGGCGATTTCATGCTGAAATCCTTGCAGACTTGGCAGGAATCCGCAGATTTCAGATCCCCGGTCTTGGGTGAATTTCCTGCTCACGGTAGCGTCACTCATCCGTTAAGGTTTTGTTAATCATTGCGCCCAGATACCGGGCATGCTGTTGGGGGCCGAACGGCACGGTTTGTCGTGACATTGTACCGTTTGAAAAGCCAGTATGAAGATCCTGATAGTCGAAAGCGATACCGATCTCGGCCAGCTATGGTGCAACCACATGGTGCGCCAGGGCCATGAAGTCTGGCTTGCCGAAGATCAACACAGCGCCGCGACGGCATTGGAGCAAGGCGATTTCAACATCATCGTGCTCGATGTGATTCTGGCGCGCGGCAGCGCATTCGCGGTGGCCGATCTTGCAGTGTTGCGCCAGCCCGATATTCAGATCGTTTTCGTGACAAGCACATCATTTTTCTCGGACGGGTCGATCTTCAACCTCAACGCCAATGCGCGCGCCTTTCTGCAGGCCGACATACCCCCCGAGGACCTGACCGCGATGCTGGAGCATTTCGGCGGTGCGAGCTGAGAGCGGGCCTGCGTCAGGAACTGATGGAAATGGCCGCTCAGTGCTTCATTGCCAACAGACAGATCAATGACAGACCGGCCACTCCGCATCGGGTCTGTCGGGTGGGGGTTATCCCGCAACGGTCTCGATCCGCGATGTGCGCTCAAGGGTGCGGTGAACCGGGCAGCGATCCGCGATTTCAAGAAGGCGGGCGCGTTGATCCCCATCCAGATCCCCTTCCAGAAAGATCACCCGCCTGAACTTGTCGGCCTTGCCTCCACTGGCGGCATCGGCATCCTGCGCATGCACCTTGTCATGGCTCACATCGACCCGCACATGATCGAGCGGCCAGCCCTTGCGGCGGGCATACATGCGGATCGTCATCGAGGTGCAGGCTCCTAGCCCGGCAGAGAGAAGGCCATAGGGTGACATGCCCTTGTTGGTCCCGCCATATGCCACTGGTTCATCGGCGAGAATGTGATGATCGGGGCCGGCATTTATATCCTGCAGGAAAGCTTTCGTATCCGCCTCACTGACCCGAACGATGCCTTCGGGTGCGCCGGGAGGCGGGCATGGGGCTCTCAGGTCAAGATAGCGGCGCGCCCAGGCGGCGATCACCCCGGCGACATATTCCGCATCCGCCTCTCGAGTGATCAGGTGGTCGGCATCATCGAGTGTTACGAAACTCTTGGGATGTTTCGCAGCGCGGAATATCCCGGCGGCATTGTCGATGCCCACGATCTCGTCTCGCGGAGCGTGCAATACCAGCAGGGCTTTGCGAAGGCCGGCGATCCTGTCTTGCAGGTCTTCGGCGCGCACATCCTCGACGAATTCCCTGCCGATTCGAACTGTTCGTCCGCCAAGCGCCACCTCGGCGGTCCCATCGGCCTCGATCCGGCCCAGCGCACCGCCGAAATTGTGCAGCACATGGCCCGGATCAAAGGGCGCGCCGATCGTGACCACCGCCCGCGCGCTTGCAATCTGCCCGGCTGCACCCAGCACCGCCGCGCCGCCCAGCGAATGGCCGATCACGAGAGAGGGAGCCATTCCGCGCGCCTCCAGAGCTGCCGCCGCGAGGCGCAGATCATCGATATTGGAGGTGAAGGAGGTGTTCTCGAACTCGCCCTCCGAATGGCCGAGGCCGGTGAAATCAAAGCGCAAAACGGCGATCCCGGCCCCGGCCAGCCTTGCCGAAATGCGCTTTGCGGCCAGAATCTCCTTGGAACAGGTAAAGCAATGCGCAAAAAGTGCGGTTGCCAGATGCGGCCCGTCGGGCAGGTCAAGCCGGGCGTCGAGCTTGCCACCGGCATGGCCCTCAAATGTGAAACGTTCGGTCGGCATGAAATCCCCCTTCGATGGATTTCATGCCAAGGTATGCACCGCCCCGTCGGCTGGCCAGCGCTGTAACACGCTCTCACGGTAAGTTGCGCCGCCTGTGTCGCGAAAGGTGACTTGCGGGTGGGCAAGACGCTGTGGTGGCGTGAAACGCGACGCTACTCGGTCTGCGTGATAAACGCGCCGCGTTCCAGCTCTCCGCCCCCCTGCATCTCGATAACACCGGCTGTGGCGCTGGCCTGATCATCCGATGTGACGCCGGCATAGGTGCCGCTTATTCCACCACCGGCGGCAATGCCGCTGAAGCGGCCTTGACTGTCGATGTCGGTGAACTCCAGAACAATGTCTTCATAGATCACATTGAGCAGATCGTCATCTATTTCGACCGTCTGATCCATGCTTATGCGATCAAAGATCACACCTTCGATGGCACCGGCGGGGCGGTCATCGAAGAAATCCAGATTGATCCGAACCTGTCCCTCGACGCGATGGAGGAAGGAATTGCTGTCATCATCACCGACATTCCGGCCCACATTGCGAATACCGGCATAGCTCCCCACATGTGTCAACTCGACATTCAGAGGCACAGTCGGCGTGTCGGCGCGCGCAAGCATCGTGCCGCCGAATTCATTGTTGAACCGGACGGGCGTGCCGACAACGCCCGCGGACAACCCGCTCAGGCTGTCCGTCCGTACCAGCGCCGTATAGCGCCGCGTCCCGCCCTCGTTTTCAAATGCCGCAAAGCCTCGCACATCCTTTTCCGGCACACGCACGAACTCTCCGTCAGAGGCAAACGGATCACCGAGGATCGTGAGCGTATCGGTGGACGGGTCGTAGAGCATCGATTGAACATCGCCGCTGAAGCGCTGATCGGCGGTGGGAATGACACCGATCTGACCTGAGCCGGCGAAACGCTCGGGGTCCGGCCTTGGCGAACTGTCGTCACTGCCACCGCCGCAGGCGGCCAGCAACGATACGCAGGCCGCGGATACCATGAGCGCCTTGATCTTCATCGGGACTCCACCTGTTCATGCTCTCTCACAAGCCTTAGCGCCCCCCGGTGTAAAAATCCCCCCGAAATCACGGGGTCGGGATTGCCCAGGGCGCGCTGTGCGGCATATCGACAACAGGTCCGGCCGGGCCGGACGATCCGCGGGGGGTTCTTTTGCAGGTGAGCACGTGGCAAGCTGAGCCCATGTGTGGACGTTTTGCAGCCGGCGAACTCACTTTCGCGCAGATCAGGGACATTCTTGAAGGGTTTCTCGGTGCCCTGCCTGAAGTGGATGCCGACGCGGCCCCTGCACGCGCGGGCTATCAGATCTGCCCGACAGACCGCATTGCCATCGTCCGGCAAAGCGGTCGCACGGTGCAGATCACATCGGCGGACTGGCAGATCACGGCGCGGAACGGCCGGGCGCTGATCAATGCGCGGATCGAGAGTGACGGCTTCTGGCGCTCCTGCCTCGAACGGGGGCGCTGCCTCATACCAGCATTGGGCTATTTCGAATGGATGCAGCAGGGAGGGCGCAAGATACCTCTTTACATCACCGTCAAACAGAACGCTCCGCTCTGTTTCTTCGCCGGATTGATGTCGGAGGAGCAGCAGGGCTGCGTGATCCTGACCCGGCCGCCAAGCCCGCAGATCGCCCATATTCACACGCGGATGCCGGTGATCCTGTCGCAGGCCGAGATAGCGGGATGGCTGGCCGGAGAGACCGATATCACCAGCGCTCAGGCGCGCCTCGGCAATGGCTGGGAAGGGCGTTTCGAGTGGCATGAGGTGGCACCCTTGCGCCGTGATGCGCTGGGGCCCGAGGTGATCGAGCCTTTCGAGCCGCCTCAGGCCAGCTTCGATTTCTGAGACTCCTCGAATTATGAGCCTTGGCCGCCATGTCGGATGTATCTTGCCGTTCGGGCAAGGGCTTGAGGGCGTAATCAGGATGCATTAGGGACGGGCGCATGGCATTCACGGTGGCAATCGACGGCCCCGCCGCGGCGGGCAAGGGCACGATCTCCCGGCG
>SLDH01000346.1 GCA_007125415.1 Roseovarius sp. | reverse complement strand
TCCACCATCGCATAGGCCCGGTCGGCGGCGGCCTGAAGGCTTTCCCCCCGCGCGGTGATATTCAGAACCCGCCCGCCCGCTGCGGTGATCTGCCCGTTCAACAGCTTCGTTCCGGCATGAAAGACGATGTTCTGCCCATCTTCGGGCAGCGTATCCAATCCCCTGATCACGCTTCCTTTCTCATAGGCGCCGGGATAGCCGCGCGCGGCCATCACCACCGTCATTGCATGATCATCGGCCCAGTTGACCGAGGCCTCCGCCAGCCGTCCTTCAGCGGTGGCCTGCAGCAGGTCGAGCACCTGCGCGCCGAGCCGCATCATAAGCACCTGACATTCCGGGTCGCCAAAGCGCACGTTATATTCCACAAGCCGCGGCTGGCCATCGCTGATCATCAGCCCGGCATAGAGCACGCCCTGATAGGGGCAACCGCGCCGCGCCATCTCGCGCAGGCAGGGGCGGATGATCCGATCGAGCGCACGCTCGGCCACCGCATCGGTCAGCACCGGCGCGGGAGAGTAAGCGCCCATGCCGCCGGTATTGAGGCCGGTATCGCCTTCGCCCGCGCGCTTGTGATCCTGCGCCGTGCCGATGGGCAGGGCCACCTCGCCATCGCAGAGCACGAAAAAGGAGGCTTCCTCACCCTCCATGAACTCTTCGATCACCACCTCCGCACCCGCCGCGCCAAACGCGCCTCCGAACATCTCGTCGATTGCCGCCTCTGCCTCGGCAAGTGTTTCGGCAATGATCACGCCCTTGCCCGCCGCAAGCCCGTCGGCCTTGATCACGATGGGCAGGGGCTGGCTTGCGAGATAGGCTTTCGCCGATCCGGCATCCGTGAAATGTGCATAACCGGCGGTGGGGGCGCCTGCGGCGTCGCAGATTTGCTTTGTGAAGGCCTTGGACGCCTCCAGCCGCGCCGCCGCGCGCCCGGGGCCAAAAACCAGCAGACCTGCCTCGCGCAACCTGTCGGCCACACCCGCAGCCAGCGGGGCCTCGGGGCCGATGATGACGAAGTCGATCGCATTGACCTCGCAAAACTGCACAACCTGCGCGCCATCCTCGATATCGATACTGGCACAATCAGCGATGGCGGCGATTCCGGCATTGCCCGGCGCCACGATCAGCTTGTCGCATTTGGGGTTCTGCATCGTCGCCCAGGCCAGCGCATGTTCGCGCCCTCCGCCTCCCAGAATGAGGATGTTCATCTGCCGCTCTCCTGCTTGGCCTTTGCTCGCGCGCGTTCTAAGCTGAGCAAACGTCTTGCACAAGACGAGCAGCACAGCGCGCGAGGCCGAGCCCATGTCCGATCTGATCGACGATCCCGTTCCGGGGGAGAATGCGCCCGAATTCTCCGTGTCCGAGCTTTCGGGCGTGGTCAAACGCATGATCGAGGGCGAGTTCAGCCATGTGCGTGTGCGCGGCGAGGTGGGGCGTGTCTCGCGGCCGCGATCGGGCCATGTCTATCTCGATCTGAAGGATGACCGTTCGGTACTCGCAGGGGTGATCTGGAAAGGCGTGGCGGGACGGCTGCCGATAGAGCCGGAGGAGGGCATGGAGGTTGTGGCCACCGGACGGCTGACCACCTTTCCCGGCCAGTCGCGCTACCAGATCATCATCGAGGATCTCAAACCCGCCGGGGCCGGCGCGCTCATGGCCATGCTCGAGGCCCGGAAGAAGGCGCTTGCCGCCGAGGGCCTGTTCGACGCCGACCGCAAGAAGGCGCTACCCTATCTGCCCGGGGTGATCGGCGTCGTCACCTCACCATCGGGGGCGGTGATCCGCGATATCCTGCATCGCCTGCGTGACCGCTTTCCGCGCAAGGTGCTTATCTGGCCTGTGGCGGTGCAGGGCCAGAATTGCGCGCCCGAGGTGGCCCGCGCCATCGAGGGTTTCAATGCCCTCGGCCCCGGTGGTGCCCTGCCGCGCCCTGATCTGATCATCGTGGCGCGCGGGGGCGGATCGATCGAGGATCTCTGGGGGTTCAATGAAGAAGCGGTTGTTCGCGCGGCAGCAGCCTCGGCCATCCCGCTGATCTCGGCGGTGGGGCATGAGACGGACACAACCCTCATCGACCTTGCCGCCGACATGCGGGCGCCTACGCCCACGGCGGCAGCGGAACTCGCGGTGCCCGTGCGGCTCGATCTGCTGGCCTGGCTTGACGGGCAGGAGGCCCGGCTCACCCAGGCCCTGACCGGCGGGATCGCCCGGCGCGGCCAGCGGCTGCGGGATATGGCCCGAGCTCTGCCGCGGCCTGAAACCTTGCTCGAAAGCCCGGCACAGCGGCTGGACAACCTGTCAGACAAGCTCGGCGCTTCACTCACTCGCCTTGTGCAAACGCGTCGGGTGGCGCTGTCGGAAGGGGCGGGCGCGCTGCGTCCGGCGCTCCTGCGCCGCGCGGTCGACGGAGAAAGGCAGCGTCTGAGAAGCCTTGCCGCACGGCTCAATCTGAACCTGCTTGAGGCGGATATGCGCCGCCGGACGCGGGAACTGGACCAGATGAGCCTGCGCTTCTCCGATCTGGCCAATCGTCAGATCACCGGCTGGAGAGATCGGATCGATACACTTGAGCGCCTCCGAAAAACAATGGGTTACAAGGAGACACTCAAGCGAGGCTATGCGGTGATCCGTGCGGGTGAGGCGGTGATTACCACCAAGGCGGCGGCGGCGTCTCATGCGGTCTTGGAGGTGGAGTTTTCCGATGGCAGGTTGACCCTCGATGGGTCGAGAACTCCGACAAGACGAAAGCAAGGCAAGGGCAAAGCTGTGGACCCGGATCAGAAAAATCTGCTATAGTCCAATCCTCAGCGGTATTTTTGTGGGAAATCCGCTTTACTGGGTTGAGAAATGACAAGTTTGATCAGGCACCCACATCCGGGCCTGGGCAGTCGAGCGGCTTGGAAGAGCGCTCCACCTCGTAGAGTTCAAGGTCCTGAGGGTCGTTTTCGAAGCGCGCGATCAGCCCGCCGCTGTCATTCTTCCGAAAGGTCCAGCATTGGCGTGCGGGGATATTTTCGTATACAAAGCAGATATTGCCTTCCTCTTCGTACCAAATACCATATTGGCACTGACCGTCCAGAAAGGTCCAGATCACTCGATTATTGGGTAGATATTCCTCGGCGCCGTAAGCCTCGCCGCCGGTACCATAATAGAAAGTCTTGCCCCGGGTGAAGGCGTCAAACTCCTCGGCCGTCATCAGCCCTTCTGCAAGGGCCGGGCAGGTGAGTGCGAAGGTAAGTGCCGCAGTGGTTTTCCACATGTTTGCCAGTCTGACAAATTTGCGCGCAGCGCGCCAGCGGGAATCCGTGTGGCGCGGTCTTGGCTGCCGGTTTTGCTTGTTTTCAGGCATCGAGGCGCGAAATCGGTAACGCCCCAACGTTTCTCGCTGCGCGAGTGTCGCTTTTGGCCTCGAAACTTGCTCGGGCAAACGGTATCCCTTCGCGCACACAAAGGGGATACTTGCATGGCACTGGATGAGCAAAAGGGCGTCTGGAAATCGGGGAAAGGCAAGGGGCGGCATACCCCCAAGGGCCGCCAGCTCGAGGATCAGGCATTGGCCGAAGTGCAGGCGCTGCTGGGTGAGCGCCCGCGCCGCCGCGACCTGCTGATCGAGTTTCTGCATCTCATTCAGGATGCCTATGGCCATCTTTCGGCGGCGCATCTACGCGCGCTGGGCGAGGAACTGCGCATGGCGATGGCTGAGGTCTATGAAGTGGCCAGTTTCTATGCGCATTTCGATGTGGTCAAGGAAGGGGAGGTGCCCCCGCCCGCGCTCACCATCCGGGTCTGTGATTCGCTGTCTTGTGAACTGGCCGGTGCGCAGGCGCTCAAGACAGCGCTCGAAGATGGGCTGGACCCGGCGGAAGTGCGGGTTCTGCGGGCGCCCTGCATGGGCCGTTGCGATACGGCGCCGGTGCTGGAACTGGGCCATCATCATATCGACCACGCCACCCCCGAGAAGGTAGAGGCGGCGATTGCCGCAGGTCACACGCACCCTGAAATCCCGGACTATCAAAGGTTTGGCGCGTACCGTTCAAGTGGTGGATACACAGCCCTCGAAGAAATCCGCCGCAACGGCGACTTCGAGGCCATCCAGGAGGAGCTTCTCGCAGCGGGCCTGCGTGGGCTCGGTGGCGCGGGCTTTCCGTCGGGGCGAAAATGGGGTTTCGTGCGCGCGGAACCCGGCCCCCGCTATCTGGCCGTGAACGGCGATGAAGGCGAGCCGGGCACGTTCAAAGATCGCTTTTACCTCGAGCGCGAACCTCATGTATTTCTTGAGGGAATGCTGATTGCCGCCTGGGCGGTTGAGGCTGAAACCTGTTTCATCTACATGCGCGATGAATATCCTGCGGTCCTGCATATTCTTGCAACGGAGATCGCCGCGCTGGAGCAGGCGGGCCTTGTGCAGCCCGGCTATATCGAGCTGCGCCGCGGGGCTGGTGCCTATATCTGCGGCGAGGAAAGCGCGATGATCGAAAGCATCGAGGGCAAGCGCGGCCTGCCGCGCCATCGCCCGCCTTTCGTTGCCAATGTCGGTATCTTCGGGCGCCCGACGCTCGTCAACAATGTGGAGACGCTGCACTGGGTCACGCGCATTCTGCGCGAGGGTAAGGACGTCCTTTCATCGGTTGAACATAACGGCCGCAAGGGGCTGCGCTCCTACTCGGTGTCGGGACGGGTCAGGAACCCTGGGGTGCATGTTTTGCCGGCGGGCAGCACGATCACCGACATCATCGACGCAGCCGGCGGCATGCTCGACGGGCATCAGTTCAAGGCCTATCAGCCGGGCGGGCCGTCCTCGGGGCTTTTGCCCGCGTCGATGAATGACATCCCGCTCGATTTTGACACGTTGCAGCCCCATGGCTCCTTCATCGGCTCGGCAGCCGTCGTCGTGCTGAGCGATCAGGACAGTGCCAGGGCGGCAGCGCTGAACATGCTGCGCTTTTTCGAGGACGAAAGCTGCGGCCAATGCACGCCCTGCCGGGTGGGCTGCGAAAAGGCGGTCAAGCTCATGCAGGCGGACCGCTGGGACCAGCCGCTTCTGGAGGAGCTTTGCACGGCGATGGCCGACGCTTCGATCTGCGGTCTGGGCCAGGCCGCGCCGAATCCGATCCGACTGACGATGAAGCATTTCCCGGACGAGGTCTGACCCGCAGGAAGGCTGAAACACCGTCTGATGTCATGGCGCGCTCGGCTGCTGTGCGCGAACCCGTCTTTTCATCCTCGCGCAAGGTGATTAACTGGGACCTCGGATGAGACGGGGCGTGGCGCATGTCATTTTTCAACAAGCTCAAGAGCAGGCTTTTCAAATCTTCCTCGAAACTCGAGGAAGGGCTCGACGCGATTGTCGAGGAGGGCGGCGAAGAAGGACTTCCGCCTGAGCAAGCGCTGCAGACCAAGACGACTGAAGCGCAACCCGATCCCGAGCCGATACCGGAGCCTGGACCTGTGTCCCCGCCCCAGCCTGAAAG
>SLDH01000125.1 GCA_007125415.1 Roseovarius sp. | reverse complement strand
GATGCCGCTTGCCGACGCAGACATGCGCATCCATCAGAGCCGCAGCGGCCGCGAGCATGACCGCCCCGGCACGCGCCGCTTCGTCATCGATTTCGATGGCGAGAGGGCAGCACTCGTGCCCGACATCTCTGCCACCCATGGAGAATTGACAGGGGTCAGCCTCTTTGCCCTGCCAGAGAACCGAGGCATGAGGGTGACCTTCCTCTATACGCCGAGCGCAATCGAAAGTGCCGATTTGCGCCTCGTGCTGCGCGATGACGCGGGCGCAGCGGTGAGCCCGGTCTGGCTCTATCGCTGGACAAAGGCGCGCGATGGTGGTGTCTGACGCCGTGGCCGGTTCGGCCTGCTCGAGTTTGAAAACCGCACTGCGCTGGGGGGCCATTGATGAGCGTGCCGGATGAACTGCCGAAGCTGTGGTTCCTGCGCCATGGCGAGACGCATTGGAACGCACAGAAGCGGATCCAGGGTCAGCTTGAGTCGCAGTTGACCGACAAGGGGGTCCGTCAGGCGCATGTGCAGGCACGGCTGATCCGCCCCGTTCTGCGGCAAGGCCCGGCCTGTTTCGTCTCGCCACTGGGCCGCGCGCAGGAGACCGCCCGGATCGCGCTGGGCGATACGCGCTACCAGACCGATCCCCGGCTTGCAGAGGCCCATGCGGGCCGTTGGCAAGGGCTGTTGCGGGCGGATGTTATTGCTGATGCGCGAAACGGTTTTGATCAGGATATCAATGCATTGGAGCTTTTTCTTGCAGCACCCGAGGGAGAGGGGTTCGCCGATCTGCGGGCTCGGATCGTGGATTTTCTGAAAGGCTTGTCCGGCCCGAGTGTGATTGTCGGCCATGGCCTCTGGGGGCAGGTGCTCCGCGGTCTGGTGCGGGGCCTGCCGCGCGCGGAGATGGGGACCCTGCCCAATGAACAGGGGTGCATCTATGCGCTTGAGAGGGGCCGGGAGACGGTTCTGCGCGAATGAGGCCAAAGCGCCCGATCTCTCTTGCAGAACCTGCGCGCTTTGGGTAATCGGCGGCGCATGGGTCGTTAGCTCAGTTGGTAGAGCGCTTCGTTTACACCGAAGATGTCGGGAGTTCGAGTCTCTCACGACCCACCACCCAACCTCTCAAAGGCTGACGTCACCGGTTGGTTGATGCATCCGACGAGCAATACAATCCGCCGATTTCAATAAGGATTGTTGCCAATTCGGCAACAACTGGTCTAGTTGAGGGATAGCGGTCCGCAAAACAGGACTGAATACGGCAAGAAGACTTGCGGGGCAGTGCATGGGGACCTCTCTGGATTTGATCAAGGTCGGTGGCATTTGCCTCGATGAGCTGGCGCAGACCGGGCTGGAGGTGGAAATGATCACCGATTTCCAGCGCGGTCAATGTCTCACGGTCGATATGGGCAAGGACAGTCACACGGCCAAACTTTCGGCCGATCATAATGACTTTACCGAGGAAAGCGGCTTCTGGCTCTTTCTGAAGGAGGGCGATCAGTATGTGACCGCCGTTGCCACCCGCTATGACAATGTGGGGCGCGAAAACATGGGGGATTACATGATCCGCACCATGCGCCGCCACTATCCGCATGGCAGCGGCGAGACGCTGCTGGAGTTCACCGATGCGCTGCCGCCGGGCTTTTTCGGACGGATGGCCTATATCGGCGAGCTTTTCGTCCATCCCGAGCACCGGGGGTCACGGCAGAAATTGCGCTACTTCATGATGCTTCTGCATAGCTGTATCGCCACGAAGTGGAAGGTGGACTGGACCTATGCGATGATGCGTGACCGCGATGTGAGACGGGGTTTCGCCACGGCTTACGGCTTTTCAACCCAACTTCCGGGGGTTGCCCGCTGGGCCGATCCCCCGCCCGAGGGGCGTGGATCTTCCGAATGGCTCGTGGCCGTGTCCGAGCCGCATCTCATGCACATGATGCGCTACTATGCACATTCACTCGATGGCTTGTGAGTAGTTCAGCACATAAGCGTTTTCGTCCCTGTCCCTGACGGGAAGCAAGAGGCGCTTGTAGACGAACCGCAAGGGAAAGCTGTGGCCGGGCAGGGTGACATCGATCTCCTGAATGGAAAGGTTCGGATCACCTTTCGAGGTCTTCACATGCGCGAGCGTGACGCTTTCGTTCAGTTCCTGGTCAAAAGTGGTGAAAAGATAGCGCAGATGCTCGGTGGAGGTGATATCGAAGGAACGGGTGGCGAGGCTTTGCTGTCCGATCTTGAAAGGGTCGGGCATGCGCGCGTCAGGCGCCGGCGCGCGATAAAGATCCACATGTTCCGACAGAAGATCGAAATTGCTCAGATAGCCGTTCTGCTGATGCCACCATGTCAGCACGTCATCCAGCAAGGGCTGCGCGCCGCGCGTCGCCAGTTTGCGATGCGCCTCCTTGGTGACGGCTGCGAGGATCCGCTCCGCATGTGCTGCGACGACCCGTGAATTGGTGCTGGCACCGTCAAGCGTGATCTGATCGTCGAGCCCGGCGATCTGATTGGGCGTCAGCCCCAGCGCGGAACAGATCTTGACCACGCTAGAATAACCCGGATCGCTGCGGTTCGACAGAAGATTGGAAATATAGCGCTCGCCCTGACCGATCTTGAGAGAAAGGCTCTTATAGTCGTAGTCAGACTCGTGAATGAGAGATTTGAGGCGTTGATGAAAGTCGGTCACTGGCACTTTGTCCTTTTTCGGGGACTATCGGTCCCATTTAAGAGATTGAACGAGGGGGCGTCAATGCACGTTTTGCGGGATCGGGTGTATTTTGGTCAAGATCACATTCGAAGACGCAGGCAGCCTGAGGGTGCCGATTCCGAACCTGCTCATCTGACGTTTCTTCGCAGCTTTGGCGTTTTGCGTGTTGACGGGGGGCACGGGCTGGATTAGGCAACCCCTCACGCGGTTGTAGCTCAGTTGGTTAGAGTACCGGCCTGTCACGCCGGGGGTCGCGGGTTCGAGCCCCGTCAACCGCGCCATCCTATCCTGATGACCTTCCCGTTGACTTGCGGAAATCTGCTGCGCGAAGAAATGCGCCGCGATCGGGAATGCCGTCCTCACTCGCGCCGGCGGCTGGAGTGAACCTGACAGGGCTCATCCGATCTGCAAGATCTCCACCTCTGTCACATTACCCCTTCATTTTGCCAAAAATACTCATCTCGAGAAAATTCACATGAATTTTCTCGTTCCTCGCTCAGCCACGGGCGAGACTGTGGAGGATGCGCGCCCAGCTTCGGGCACCCTTGTGAAAACTCTCGACATTGTATTTCTCGTTCGGCGAATGGATCGCATCGTCGTCATGACCGAAGCCGATCAGCATCGAGTCGAGCCCGAGAATCTCCTTGAAATACCCCGCAATGGGGATCGAGCCGCCCATGCCGGCCAGAACCGCTTCGCGATGCCATTCGTCCGAGAGCGCCGCACGGGCCAGATCGAACTCGGGGCGGTCCGTGTTCATGACAGCCGCCGGAGAGCCATCGAGGTCATTGTTCCAGATTATCCTTGCATCGACAGGAACGCGCGCCTCCACATGCGCGCGCAGCCGTGCGCGCACGGCGGAAGGGTCCATATCCCCGACCAGCCGGCAGGTCAGTTTGCAATGCGCCTGCGCCGGGATGACCGTCTTGGTGCCCGCCCCCTGATAACCGCCCCAGAGACCATTGATCTCCAGCGTCGGGCGCGCCCATTGCTGCACAAGGGCCGAATAGCCGATCTCCCCATGCGGGCGGGTCATGCCGACCGCGCCCAGATAGGCCTGTTCGTCAAAGCCGCAATTTTCCCACTGCCGCAACTGGTCTTCGGGTACTTCGTCCACACCTTCATAGAACCCTTCGACGGCCACGCGGCCCGTATCGTCATGGAATGACGTGATGATTCGCGATATTTCCCGCAGCGGGTTCAGTGCGGGCCCCCCGTAGTGACCCGAATGCAGATCGACCCGCGGCCCTTGCAGGGTGAATTCCTCCTTGAGCATCCCGCGCAGCTGCGAGGCGATGGAGGGCACACCGGGCGAAACCATGGAGGTGTCGCAGATAAGGGCGATATCGGCCCGCAACTCTTGGGCATTCTCCTTCAGAAAGGGAATGAGCGATGGTGAACCGGATTCTTCCTCTCCCTCGAAAAAGAGGGTTATGCTGCAGGGCAGGGTGCCCGTCTCGGCCTTGCAGGCGCGGCAGGCTTCCACGAAGGTCATCAACTGCCCCTTGTCATCGGCAGCGCCACGTCCGCGGATCACGCGCCCCTGCGCCGTCTCCTCGATCTGCGGATCGAACGGGTCCGTGTCCCAAAGCTCGAGAGGATCAACCGGCTGCACATCGTAGTGACCGTAGAAAAGCAGATGCGGCCCATTGCCCGCGACATGACCCACCACCATCGGCTGCCCGGGAGTAGCGCGTTTTTCGGCGGCAATACCGAGGCTTTGCAGGTCCGCGACAAGCCAATCCGCGGCGGCCTCACACTGTGCGTCATAGGCCGGATCGGTGGAAATGGAGGCTATGCGCATGAATTGCTTCAGTCGTTCGAGAGCCTGCGGAAGATCGGTGTCGATCCGCTTGAGAATGGCATCGAGGGACATCGGTTTTCCTTGCTGGCCTTGCAGTTGGCGCAACCGTATCACCTCGGGCGCGGCTGTCCAGCCCGGGGAGCGCGCGGGGGTTCGGGCCGGACAATTTGCGTATTTGACCAAAATCAAAGTGGCGCGCCGTGGCAAAATGTAGCTTGGAATCGGGTGATGGTCTGTCATAAGTACCGGTTTGAATGAAAATTTGCGTAACCATGCTGCGGCGAGGTTACCGTGCCCCGGGATCAGGGCGGGACGCGACGAAGAAGGGGAAGCAGGTGGATTACTCGGCAAAGCTCGATCAGGCGATCGCGAGGCTGCATGAGGAGGGCCGTTACCGGACCTTCATCGATATAGAGCGCAAGAACGGCCAGTTTCCCCATGCCGCATGGCGTCGTCCCGACGGGGTCGAGCAGCCGATCACCGTCTGGTGCGGCAATGATTATCTTGGCATGGGGCAGAACCCGGTGGTGCTGGAGGCCATGCACGAGGCCATCGAGGCGACAGGCGCGGGATCCGGCGGCACCCGCAACATCTCCGGCACGACCGTCTATCACAAGCGGCTCGAAGCCGAGCTTGCCGATCTGCACGGCAAGGAGCGCGCGCTTCTCTTCACATCGGCCTATATCGCCAATGATGCGACGCTGAGCACCCTGCCGAAGCTCTTTCCGGGGCTGATCATCTATTCGGACGCGCTCAATCACGCCAGCATGATCGAAGGCGTTCGCCGCAATGGCGGGGCAAAGCGCATCTTCCGCCACAATGATGTGGACCATCTGCGCGAGCTTCTGGAAGCCGACGACCCTGCCGCGCCGAAGCTGATTGCCTTCGAGAGTGTCTATTCCATGGATGGCGATTTCGGACCCATCGAGGCCATCTGCGACCTGGCCGACGAGTTCGGCGCGCTCACCTATATCGACGAGGTGCATGCGGTGGGCATGTACGGCCCGCGCGGCGCCGGCATCGCCG
>SLDH01000021.1 GCA_007125415.1 Roseovarius sp. | reverse complement strand
CATGGATGTCCTCGTCGCTCAGCCCCTCGCGCATCGCCTGGGCAATCGTGCGCAGCCGGTCGGGCGTTTGCCGGCTGATGGCCTTGATCACGGCGGAACGGTCGGGCGCCCCCTCAATCTCGATCTCGTCGAATCCGCTCAGCCCGGTTTCCATGGAGGCCAGGGCCTTTTGCAGCGATTCATGAATGGTCCGTCCGATGGCCATGGCCTCGCCTACCGACTTCATGGCTGTTGTGAGATGTGGTTCGGAGCCGGGAAACTTTTCAAAAGCGAACCTTGGGATCTTCGTGACCACATAATCTATTGTGGGTTCAAAGCTTGCAGGTGTCACTTTTGTGATGTCGTTGTCCAATTCGTCCAGCGTATAGCCCACTGCCAGCTTGGCGGCGATCTTGGCGATGGGAAATCCTGTCGCCTTGGACGCGAGCGCTGATGAACGGCTGACGCGTGGGTTCATTTCGATGACGACCATACGTCCATCTTCGGGATTGACCGCCCATTGCACATTGGAGCCGCCCGTCTCCACCCCGATCTCGCGCAGCACGGCAATGGAGCCGTTGCGCATGATCTGATATTCCTTGTCGGTCAGTGTGAGCGCGGGTGCCACGGTGATGCTGTCACCGGTATGAACACCCATAGGGTCCACGTTTTCGATGGCGCAGACGATGATGGCGTTATCGGCGCGGTCGCGCACCACCTCCATCTCGAACTCCTTCCAGCCCAAGAGCGACTCGTCGATCAGGATCTGGTTGACCGGGCTCGCATCGAGGCCGGATTTGCAGAAATGCTCGTAATCATCACGGTTATAGGCCACGCCACCGCCAGTGCCTCCAAGCGTGAAGGCGGGACGGATGATCGCGGGCAGGCCGACATACTCGATCGCGGCCATGCATTCTTCCATGGAGTTGGCGATGGTCGCCTTGGGGTTCTCGAGGCCCAGCCGGTCCATCGCCTCGCGAAAGAGCTTGCGGTCTTCGGCCATCTCGATCGCGGCCCGGTTGGCACCGATCAGTTCCACCCCGAACTTGTCGAGCACGCCCATATCCGCGACAGCCAGGGCGGTGTTGAGCCCGGTTTGCCCGCCCATGGTGGGCAAGAGCGCATCGGGGCGCTCCTTTTCGATGATCCGCGCGACGATTTCGGGGGTAATCGGCTCGATATAGGTGGCATCGGCCAATTCGGGGTCGGTCATGATGGTGGCGGGGTTCGAATTGACGAGGATGACGCGGTAACCTTCCTCGCGCAACGCCTTGCAGGCCTGTGCGCCCGAATAATCGAATTCGCAAGCCTGTCCGATGATGATTGGCCCGGCCCCGATGATCATGATGGATGAAATATCGGTTCGCTTAGGCATATCATCCCCCGGGTGCGCGCAAATTGGTGGCGTTATATCCGTGTTCGGCTTGGGTGCAAGGGGGATCGCAAATCCCCGGCGATATGCCGTTTTTCAGGGTGTCATCAGCGCGCTCCGGGTCTAGATGAAGCAGCCTTGCAGGATAGGGACCGGGCAGTGCAGATTCGTTTCGATCATGGGCCGACTGGTGCCGCGTGCCACTTTGACGGCGCGGAGCGCCTGATCGTGGCAGAAACGGCCAGCGAGGTGACCGAAGCACTTGAGGCGCTGGATGCGGCGCGGGGCGCGGGCAAATGGCTGGCGGGCTACGCCAGCTATGATCTGGGTTTCGCGCTGGAGCCTACATTGCTGTCGCACTTGCCGTCCGAGCGCCGGTTGCCGCTATTGCAGTTCGGGGTCTATGCGGGCCCGCAGGCAGCCCCTGAGCCAGTCCGCGGGCCGGCGTCTCTTTCGGCGTTCATGCCGCTTTGGAACGAACTGCGCTATGCGCAGGCCTTCGACACCGTGCGCGCCCATATCTGTGCGGGCGATTTCTATCAGGCGAACCTGACCTTCCCAATCACCTTGCGCGCCACAGGCTCGCCCGAGGCGCTCTATGCGGCGCTGGCGGATATTCAGGCGGTGCGCTTTGGCGCATTGGTGCTGGCCGAGGGGCAGCCGGCGTTGCTGTCGCGCTCGCCGGAGCTTTTTTTCCGCACGGATGCCAACGGGCTGATCGAGACCCGACCCATGAAAGGCACGCAGCCCCGCTCGCAGGACGCGGTCGAAGATGCGCGCCGCCGGTTCTTCCTGCAATCGGATGAAAAAAATCGAGCCGAGAACCTGATGATCGTAGATCTGCTGCGCAATGACCTTTCGCGCATCTGCCAGCCCGGCAGCGTGCAGGTGCCGGAGCTTTTTTCGGTCGAGACTTACCAGACTGTCCACCAGATGACTTCCCTCATCTCGGGCCGGATGCAACCCGGGACCCCGCTGAGTGCTGCGTTGCGCGCGCTTTTTCCCTGCGGATCCATCACCGGTGCGCCCAAACTGCGGGCGATGGAAGTGCTGGCCGAACTCGAAGAGGGTGCACGCGACATCTATTGCGGCTCGATCGGCTGGGCCGCCCCGGACGGGCGTTCGGAGTTCAACGTGGCTATCCGCACGCTCATGCTTGAAGCGGATGGTGCGACCCGGCTCAATGTGGGCGGTGGTGTGGTCTACGACAGTACCGCGCCGTCGGAATATGAAGAAGCCCTGTGGAAGGCACGCTTCGTTCAGCCGCTGCTTTGAGCTACTGCGCCGCGTGCGGCACCTGATCGCGCGCGGCCGGATAGAGATAGTCGCGCGTCAGCGGCACCGCATCCTGCACCGGGGACAACTGCATCTGAAAGACAACCTGCTTGTTGAAGCGGAAGGTCAATTCGCTCGCAACCATATAGTAGCGCCACATTCGGCAGAAGCGCGCATCATAGAGCGCCTCGGCCTTCTCGATATTGGCCACGAAGCGATCATACCATTTGCGCAGCGTTTGCGCATAATGAAGCCGCCAAACCTCGATATCCGTGGTGATCAGGTCTTCGAGCTCGATCGCGGCCGTGGCTTCGGAAAGGGAAGGGCAATAGCCGCCGGGAAAAATGTACTTGTTGATCCACGGGCTGGTGCTGCCCGGCGGATGGCCACGCCCGATCGTGTGCACCAGCGCGATACCTTCAGGCGTAAGTTGCTTTCGCAGTGTGCGGAAGTATTCGCGGTAATGCGGCACGCCCACATGCTCGAACATGCCCACCGACACGATGCGGTCGAACGTGCCGCGCACCTTGCGGTAATCCATCAACTCAAAGCGCAGCCGGTCCGACAGGCCCGCCGCCTCGGCGCGCTTCGTGGCAACGCCATGCTGCTCCTTCGAGAGAGTCACGCCGAGAACATCTGCATCGTAGTCGCGCGCAAGTGTCAACGCCATCCCCCCCCAGCCGCAGCCGATATCGAGAACACGCATCCCCGGCTCGATCAGCAATTTCCGCGCAATGTGCTCTTTCTTGGCCTCCTGCGCTTCGTCCAGCGTCATGTCGGGGCGGGCGAAATAGGCGCAGGAGTACTGCCGGTCTGAATCGAGGAAAAGATCGTAAAGCTCGCCCGACAGGTCGTAGTGATGGGCCACATTGGCGCGTGACCGGGTCGTGGGGTTGAACTGTTCCCAGCGCCGCCAGAGATGCCGGATGCCTTCGAGCGGCCGGCGGAACCAGGGCTGCCCCTGAGCGGCGACATTGCGGATGGCGAGGCCAAGAAAACCGTGCAGGTCATCTCCCTCGATCGTCAGATCCCCGTCCATATAGCCTTCGCCCACGGCCATGTCGGGCGACAGGACGATGCGCTTCGGCAGGCTCTCGTCGCGCAGGTTGATGGCAATGCTCTCTCCCTTGCTGACATCGCCATAACGCCTTGTGGTGCCGTCTGGAAAACGCACCTGCATTTCTCCCTCGCGGATCAGATGCTGCAAAAGCCGGTCAAGCGCCATTGTCCACATGTTTCACCCCCTTTGAGCGCGCACCGGGCTGTGGCACCGCGCTCTGCCGATCTGAAACTTGCAAATGAGCCGGGACATAACCCGTAGCTCCCCCTAGAAGCGCGCAGAGTATTGCGTAAAAGCCGTTGTCTGTAAACGTCTTGTGGACAAGGGTGCCAAATGGTGGGTGCCTGCTCTTGACTTTGACGTCGCCGCGCTGTGTACCTCCGCCGATCATGCCAGCGCCCGGGCGTCGGGTTGAGAGGACGAAGATGCACGCTTACCGCAGCCACACTTGTGCCGACCTGAGAAAATCCGACATGGGCGAGACAGTGCGTCTTGCGGGCTGGGTGCATCGCATCCGTGATCATGGCGGTGTGCTTTTCATTGATCTGCGGGATCATTACGGCATCACTCAGGTGCTCTGTGACAATGACAGCCCCGTCTTCGCTGAAGTGGAGCGCCTGCGCAGCGAGACCTGCATCCGCATCGATGGCAATGTGAAGGCGCGTGACGAAAGCCTGATCAACCCCAAGCTGCCCACCGGCGAGATCGAGGTCTATATTCGCGATATGGAGGTGCTGGGCGCGACGGGAGACCTGCCGCTCATCGTCTTTGGCGATCAGGAATATCCCGAGGAGACGCGCCTGCGGCACCGCTATCTCGATCTTCGGCGCGAGGTGATGCAGCGTAACATGACCCTGCGCTCCGATGTGGTCGCCTCCCTGCGCCGACGCATGTGGGATATCGGCTTTCGGGAGTACCAGACGCCGATCATCACCGCCTCCAGCCCCGAAGGCGCGCGCGACTTTCTGGTGCCCTCGCGGCTGCATCCGGGCAAATTCTATGCGCTGCCGCAGGCGCCTCAGCAGTTCAAACAGCTGATCATGGTCTCGGGCTTCGACAAGTATTTCCAGATCGCGCCCTGTTTCCGCGATGAAGACCCCCGCGCCGATCGCTCGCCCACGGATTTCTACCAGCTCGACATGGAGATGAGCTTTGTCGAGCAACAGGATGTCTTCGATACGATTCAGCCCGTGATCAGGGGGGTGTTCGAGGAATTCGGTGGCGGCAAGGCCGTGGATCAGGACTGGCCGCAGATCAGTTTCCGCGATGCCGCCCTCTGGTACGGCACCGACAAGCCCGACCTGCGTAACCCGATCAGGATGCAGGACGTGTCCGAGCATTTCCGCGGCTCGGGCTTTGCCATCTTCGCGAAACTGCTGGAGCAGGAGGGCACGGAGGTGCGCGCCATCCCCGCGCCCGGGGGCGGCAGCCGCAAGTTCTGCGACCGCATGAACGCCTATGCCCAGAAAGAGGGTCTGCCGGGGATGGGGTATATCTTCTGGCGGGAAGCCGATGGAAACATGGAAGCCGCAGGCCCCCTTGCCAAGAACATCGGCCCCGAGCGCACAGAGGCGATCCGCACCCAGCTTGACCTCGGCGTAGGCGATGCGGCCTTCTTCCTCGGGGGCAAGCCTGCCGGTTTCGAGGCTGTGGCGGGGCGCGCCCGCAACGTGATAGGCGAGGAACTGGGCCTCACGGATCAGGAACGCTATGCCTTCGCCTGGATCGTGGACTTCCCGATGTATGAGAAGGATCCCGAAACGGGCAGGGTGGATTTCAGCCACAATCCGTTTTCCATGCCACAGGGCGGCCTTGCCGCGCTCGACGGGGATCCGCTCGAGGTGCTG
>SLDH01000250.1 GCA_007125415.1 Roseovarius sp. | reverse complement strand
GCGCGTGCCTTTGGAAAGATAGGCTTTAAATTCACACTTTCAAAGAATTATACCTGACCGGGGACGGTCTCGCAAAGCGGTCAGGATGCTCTTGCGGCAGAGCCCGGCATCCGGCGCGCTGTCGGGGCAGGGCGGTGCGTAGAAGTGGCGGCGGAGTGGCGGCGGAAAGGAGCACTGCATGGAGCGCTGGCTGGGCTTTGCTCGATCCCTGCTGATCTATCACAACCCTGTCACCATGCGGGCCTGGCGCCGGTTCTACGGTCAGGTCCTGCGCCCGGGTGATCTGGTGTTCGATGTGGGCGCCCATGTCGGCACGCGCACCCGGGCGATGCGCGCGGCCGGCGCGCGGGTGGTGGCGCTGGAGCCGCAGGCGCTCTTCGCGCGCTACCTGCGCCTCACCAAGCCGCGTGACGTGGTGCTCATCGAGGCCGCGGCGGGCGGCCGCGACACGGTCGCGCAGATGGCGGTGTCTTCGCGCCACCCCACCGTGTCCTCGTTGCAGGAGAGCTTCGTGGCCGATGCGCCGGATGCGCCGGGTTTCGGCCATGTCCGCTGGGACCGCACCGAGCAGGTGCGCATGGTCACGCTCGACGGGTTGATCGCGACCTATGGCGTGCCCGCCTATGTCAAGATCGATGTCGAGGGTTTCGAGATCGAGGTGCTGTCGGGCCTTTCCCGGCCGGTGCCGATGTTGTCGGTGGAATATCTGCCGGGCTTTCCCGACCTCACGAGCGCGGTGATCACCCGGCTCGAAGAGCTTGGACCCTACCGTTTCAATCCTGTGATCGGGGAGCGGTCGGGCTTCGTCTGGCCCGACTGGCGCGACGGGGCGGCGCTTCGGAAATGGCTCGGCGGACTGCCAGCGGATGCACCCTCGGGGGATCTCTTTGCGCGTCTTGCAGAAGGCCCGGACGGCGGGTGAGATGACTGCGCGCGGCGGATGAGCCACCGGGCGATGCCCTGAGCATGTTGCATCTGATCAGGTCCAACTCTTCGGGATCAGACTGCGTCCCGATCAGGTCGGATCATCCTTGCCTGCTCCTGGCCCCTGCGCAGAGGGACGCGCCCTAACAGGCTGCTGAAAAATGAACAGGGGCTGCAAAGACGAGGGAAACCTTTCCTCCTATCTTGTTTCTACGGCAAGCCGAGGGTGGCGCCCGACCCTGGCTGGTCGCCCGGGCGAGACACTGGGGCGGGCGGGGCATTGGAACTGGAACCAAGTCACTCTGAGGTTTTCCCGCCCGTGCAGGCCGCGCCATTCGATCGGACAGGGTGTCGCCCGGTCAGAGGCCAAGGCGATCGCGGGTGGCATACCATGTCATCGCCAATGCAAGCAGCGGTGCACGCAATGCGGCACCACCGGGAAAGGGGATCGACGGCACGCGCGCCATGGTGTCAAAACCTTCCGACTGTCCGGCAACGAGATCGGCCATCAGCTTGCCGGCATGGGTCGCGTTGCCCACGCCATGGCCCGAATAGCCCGAGGCCGAGAGCACGTTATTGGCGACCCGCGTGAGATAGGGGAGCCGCTTCATGGTGATGGCCAGCGTGCCGCCCCAGGCATAATCGATGCGTGTATCCTTCAGATGCGGGTAGATCTCCAGCATCGGCTTGCGCACGGTCTGCGTGATATCGGCGGGAAACCTGTAGCCATAGCTCTCGCCGCCGCCGAAAAGCAGGCGCTTGTCATGGCTGAGCCGGTAGTAGTTCACCACGAATTTGCTGTCGGCCACGGCGATATCGCGGGTCAGGATTTTCGCGGCATCCTCGCCCAGCGGCTCGGTGGCGAGGATGAAATTGTTGATCGGCATCACCCGTGCGGCGACCCTGCGGTCAAGCCCGCCCAGATAGCCGTTGCAGGCCAGGATCAGGTGATCGCAGGTGACACGCCCCTCCCTGGTGCGGATCACGGGCTGTGCGCCATGGGTGATCTCCAGCGCCTCGGAGCGCTCATGGATCTGCACGCCGGCCGATGCGGCGGCCCGGGCAAGCCCCAGCGCAAAGGCGAGCGGGTGCAGATGGCCCGCGCCCATGTCCAGCGTGCCGCCGTGATAGGTGGGCGAGGGGACCAGCGCGCGGAAGGCCTCCGCCTCCAGCAGCTCGATCTGGTCATAGCCATATTGCGCCGCCAGATGCGCGGCCTCTTCATGCTCCTCGCGCATCTCGCGCGCGTTGAAACAGGCATGCGCGATGCCGGGTTTCAGATGACAGTCGATCGCGTGGCGCGCCACCAGCGACCGCACCAGCGCCTTGGCGGCCTGTCCCTGCTCCCAGAGCTTGGCGGCATCGTCACGGCCCACCATGCGCTCCAGCGCCTGCTGGCCGACGCGCTGGCCGCTGCCCAGCTGCCCGCCATTGCGCCCCGATGCGCCGAAGCCCACGCGATGCGCCTCGAGCAGCACCACCTTCCGCCCCTGCTCGGCCAGATGCAGCGCCGCCGACAGCCCCGTGAAGCCGCCGCCGATCACGCAGACATCGGCGCGCGTCTCGCCGCTGAGCGGGCTGAAGGGATCAAGCGGGGTGGCAGTGGCGGCATACCAGCTTTGCGGATACTCGCCGAGGCGGTCATTGCTGTGCAGAAGGTTCATCGCGGGCAATCCTTTGATGGGTAAGCGTATAGCGGACAGGAGCGGCCTCGGTTACCGATATAGCGTCGACAGACGGGATGGGCAGGGGGACCGACGGGCCGGACGGGTTCAGAATCGGAGTGAATTCGGGCATGTCGGCAAAGGCATCAGGGCCAAGAAGGCGCGTCTTCAGGCTCGGGATCACCTCGACCGAGATGGCCGGTTCCAGCAAGGCGATGCCGTCACTTTCGCTCTGGCGCAGCGTGATCTCGCCCAGCCGGTAGGCCGCGCTGTCGGGATAGGCATGGTCAAAAGCGGCGCTGAGGCGGGCGCGATATTCCGCCATATCCGGCAGCCGCGTCGCATCGGGCCCGAGCTTGATCGTCGGCAGACCCAGTATGAGGCGGGCAGGATAGACGATGGCCGAGGGGGCGGGCAGGTTGGGCGGTTCGATCAGAACGACATCCGGATCATTCATCAGCTTCCAGTGCCGGTTGCGCGCATCGTGATGATGGCTGAAACTTTCGGCGATCTGCTCAAGGGGGAGTGACGCCTCGAGCAACCCGGCCAGATCGCGATGGCCGTCACGCGCCTCCCGGCAAAGCGGCGCGCGGCAATGATGGACCCGGGCCAGATCGTGGTTTCGAATGATCGAGACGAAAGCGGTATCCGGCCCATGGGCCTCGGGCGGCGCATGGGGATCGTCGCGGAAATAGGCGTGGTCTATGGCGGCCCGGATCACGTCCTGATCGGTCACGACACGCGCGGCGCCCCCCGTGGCCAGCGGATGCAGGATCACCGCGATCTCGCCGCTCTCACCGCTGAGAAACGCGATGCGCGTGAGCCCGTCATCCGGCGCACCCCTATGCGCCGCGACGGTCCACAGAAGCCCCGCCCCCAGGCCGGCCGCGCCGATTGTGGCAGCTAGGAGAATGAGCCTGGCAGGCCGCCGAAAGGGCGCCTCACTCCCCCCTCCACGCGCCTTGAGCCGGGAAACTGTTCCGCGCCACCCTGGCCCCACGCTCTCGCCCGGGCGACCAGCCCGGGTGGCGCCCGACCCTCCCCTCGGGAGGGCGCATTGCAACGCTGCAAAGAGCACAACGGTCAGAAAGACCTGGTTGCCATAAAGCATAGTCGCCCCAGCGTATCATGGTGCCCACCCAGGGTCGGGCGCCACCCTCCTGTTAACGTGCAAACAGCGGGAGAAGAGCAGTTTCCCTCGCTTTCGCAGCCCCATTCATTTTTCAGCGGCCTGCTAGACATTCAGCAAGAGATGTTCGCGCTCCCAGGGGCTGATCACTTGCAGGAATTCCTCATACTCGGCGCGTTTGACGATGGAATAGACGCGTGCAAAGTCGGGATGGAGCATCTCGTGCAGGGTCGTGGCTTCGTCGAAAAGATCGAGCGCCCCGCCCAGATCGCGGGGGATATCGCTGCCCCCGGCATAGGCCTCGCCGCGAAACTGCTTGTCGGGGCGGATCTCGTTGTCGATCCCGAGCAGCCCGCAGGCAAGCGAGGCGGCGATGCACAGATAGGGGTTGCAGTCCATCCCCGCGATCCGGTTTTCCACGCGCCGCGCTTCGGGGCCCGAGATGGGCACGCGGATGCCGGTGGTGCGGTTGTCCCGCGCCCAGGCGAGATTGATGGGCGCAGAGTGCTCCATCACATAACGACGATAGGAGTTCACATAGGGCGCCATCACGGCGATGGCCGCGGGCATATGTTTCTGCAAGCCGCCGATGAAGTGGTAGAATGCATCGGTCTCCCCGCCCTGGGGGCCGGAAAAGAGGTTCTGGCCGCTTTCGATATCCATGATCGAATGATGGATATGCATGGCGCTGCCGGGCTCGCCCTCGATGGGCTTGGCCATGAAGGTGGCAAAGCTGTCATGGCGCAGTGCAGCCTCGCGAATGAGACGCTTGAAATAGAACACCTCGTCGGCCAGCTTCACCGGATCGCCATGCTGCAGGTTGATCTCGAGCTGGCCCGCGCCGCCCTCCTGGGTGATCCCGTCGATCTCGAAACCCTGCGCTTCGGCGAAATCGTAGATGTCGTCGATCACCGGCCCGAACTCGTCCACCGCGGTCATGGAATAGGCCTGCCGAGCCGCAGCAGGGCGGCCCGAGCGGCCCATCATCGGCTCGATCTTCTTTGCCGGATCGAGATTGCGCGCGGTCAGGTAGAATTCCATCTCCGGCGCGACGACGGGCTCGAAACCGCGATCGCGATACATCTGCACCACGCGCTTGAGCACGTTGCGGGGGCTGAAGGGGATGGGGGTGCCTTCGCGGTCCTGCGCGTCATGGATCACCTGCAGGGTCCAGTCGCCCGTCCAGGGGGCGGCTGTCGTCGTGCTCATATCGGGGATGAGCGTCATGTCCCGCTCGATGAACCCCTCGTTCTCGTCGGCGGCCTCGCCCCAATCCCCGGTGATCGTCTGATAGAAAATCGAGTCGGGCAGGTGAAAATACTTCTGCCGGGCGAATTTGGAGGCCGGCACGGCCTTGCCCCGGGCGATCCCCGGCAGGTCCGAAATGATGCATTCCACCTCATCCAGCCGCCGGCCTTCAAGATAGGTCTGCGCGGCTTGCGGCAGGGTGCTGATCCAGTCCTTGATCATCGCTCAGACGCCTTTTCTGAAAACTTCGGCCATGCGTTTTGCAATGACCGGGCTGTGGGTGGGATGGTCCAGACGCGCTTCTGCCGCGTCGATAACGGATTGCGGCACCACCCCCTTGCCGCGATACTTGAGCAGCATGTCGATCATGTCCGCGCCGAACTCGGGATGGGGTTGCAGCGTGTAGATGTGATCGCCAAAGGCCAACGCGGCGAACCGGCAGAAGTCCGACTGCCCGATCACGGTTGCGCCGGGCGGCAGTTCCACCACCTGATCCTGATGCCAGGCATTGAGTGACACCTCCTGCCCTTCGATCTCGTAGCCCGACTGCCCGATGGACCAGCCACCGGCAAATTTCTCG